>CAYYIA010000029.1:0-11123 GCA_964471875.1 uncultured Acidimicrobiia bacterium | reverse complement strand
GGCAGACAACAATCGGCCGAGTGCCAACAACAGCAGTTCAGCACCGTGGGGATGTGCATCGTGGCCGACGAGCAGGACACTTCGGCGCGTTGCTGGTTCAGGAAGGTCGCGTGCGGCTCGCGCGGTGGCGTTCAGATACGCAGCGCCGAAGTGTCGATCCGGCTCGAGGTAGGCGCCCTCGGCCCACGCGTTCCAGGCGTTCACGAACACCAGCGGCTGGCCCTGCAGGGGATGGCGCCGGGCGAAGTCGATGGCGTCGTCCAACCACGCCCGGTAGGAGGCAGGCGTCGAGCCCGTGAAAACGAGCCCACGACCTGGGTTGCGTGCCTCTTCGTCCCAGGCCGGGGCGACCGCGCGTACGAGTGGGTACACCGGAGCGGGCACGCGTCGGGCCGCCCTCACCAGCTCGTCGTAGCTACGCACCTCGCCGGCGAAGTGCGGGTCGAGAAGCTGCACACTCGACCGGTGGCTGCGCAGTCCTGCTCCGGGCTGGAGGGGCGGAAGCTCGATGGCCCCATCGGCACCGAGGCGTCGTGGGTCGGCGTCACCCGACCTGAGCGTCATCAGCACCACAGGGCGTTCTCCGAGGTCGGCCTCGAGTCGTGTCCGCAAGTCGGCGATGGTGCTCGCGTCCGCGCTGATGCTGGGCCGGTCGAAGACGAGCAGTGGTCGGCTGTCGATCCGCAGGTAGCGGTGATCGGCGAAGCATCGGGCGAGATCGGCGATCAGCTTGTCGCCGACAGTCGAGCCCGGGGTCTGGATCGCGCTCGCCACGGATTGACCCGAACCTCGATCGGTCCACATGAGGCAGAACCCGATGTCGATGTCCGGCGAGGTGAGAAGCTGCTCGACTGGCTCCCCGTGCAGACTCTCAGGCATCGACCAGTCGTAGATGAAACAGAAGGCCTCGATGCCCGACGCTCGCGCCATCTCCGCATGTCGCGCCAGCGCGTCTGAGGGGGACTCAGCGACGAGAGGCACACGGGGCTGAAGGTGGCCGACAAAGCGCGGCAGGCCGCGTCCCGCCGGATGCCATGGGACGCCACTGCCTCGCGGGCCGTTCTCCGCGAGGCGAGCGGGAGGCGTCATGTACATGGCAACGAGACGAGCGCGGGGGCTCGCCGGCACGCCCGGAGCGAATTCCTCGAACTCCTTCCCCGGTGTGGTGGCGCGTTCGCTCTCCGTATAGACCGTGGGCACGGGGTTCGTCGGCGGAGGGGCGGGCCGTCGTGCCCGCAGCTTCTTCGGGAGTTGCAGGGTGACCGTCCGCCAGACCACCTTTAGTCCCCGGCGGATCACCCTCCGCACCGGGATCAGTCGCCGGGCGACCGCTCGCAATGGAGCGGTGAAGCGCCAGCTGGTCGAGTTGCGGATCTCGGCGATGGTGTTCGCCTGTGAGCGAGCCTGGGCGTCGAGTGCATCCGACCGACGACGCCACGCTGCGCTGTCGTTGCTGGTCTTCACGAGTTGGGCCTCGAGAGCAGCAGCGCGTTGCTCGGCACGAGCGGCGTGTTCGCGCGATTCGCCGAGGGCGGTCTCCAGCCGTCGGAGTCGGTGCTCGATGGTTTCCAGAGTGACGCCCGGCTGCTGAGGTTGCTCCGTCGCGCGCTGCCGGGCCGCACGGTCCGCGACGCCGGCACCGAGGCGGGCAAAGGCCTGACGGATCGACGCTGCCGCTTCCGGGTGCTCTGATGCCGACCACAGTGCCTGCAGCGATGTCATCGCCTCCGCGCCCACCGCCAGCACCCCCAGGCCGTGGCCGTGATCGAACTCGAAGTGCGGGTAACGCTCCTTCAACGCGTCCCACACCCTGGCGACACCGAATTCGTCACGGTGCACGTTGACGTCATGAAACAGGATCACGCCGCGGCTGGACATCTTCGGGAGCCAGGTGTCGAAGTCGTCCTGAACCGCCTCGCGCAGGTGGGTGCCGTCGATGTGGAGGAGATCGACGTTGCCATCGGGGAAGTGGCGAGCGGCCTCCTCGAACGTGCTCTGGATCAGGTTGGAGAACGAGGCGTACCGAGGGTCGTGGTACTCGCGGAGGCGTTCGAGGACCTCCTTGCCGTAGAACCCGGCGTGGACGTCCCCCTGCCAGGTGTCGACGGCGTAGCACCGCGTTCCGGTGGCGAGGCGCTCGACCGCCTGACAGAAGGCGAGGTACGAGAACCCGTGATGGGTGCCGAGCTCGACGAGCACTCGGGGGCGATGGGCATCGATGACCCAGAAGGCGAAGGGGGCATGCTCCAGCCACGCGGAGTCGGTGAAGTGGTCGGGCATCCAGAAGGCCGGTGGCGTGAGCAGGGCTTCGGGGGGCGTCGCCGGTGGCGCCGAATCCGGTGTTGGTGGGGTGGTCGGGTTCATTCGTGGTCGGGAGGCGCGTGTTCAGCGCCGTCCGAGATTAGGGCGGCTCGGCGCCAGGTCGGGGTCAGGGGCAGAAGCCGTCGGGTGTCGAGGTGCTGGTCGCGCAGATCGCCGTGATCTGCGCCGCGGTGTAGTCGGAGAGCTTGACCAGGAGCACACCGTTGGAGACGACCACCGACCCTTCCGCCGGGAACGAAGGCATGGCCTGCGCGAGGGCGACGAGGGGACCTCGCTTGTAGGACGGAATCAGTGTGTATCCGTCGAGGCCCAGGATCGTGAGCAGGGCTTGGATGCGGCCGCGGCTCCCGGAGTCCTGCTCGAAGATCGATCGGCCGATGGTGCCAACGGTCGGGGCGGCGTCGAGCGAGGCCCGGGGGCGCGAGCCGATGATCTCGATCAGACCCGAGTTGGGGACATCGAGTGCCGCCGCCTCGACCCTGGTGATGATCGCGTTGGCGGTGGCGAAGTCCTCCTCGACCGTGAGGTGAGAGGCGAGAGCGAGGGCGTTCGTCGACACCGCGAACTGCAGGATGCAGAGTCCCGTGACGAGCGTGAGCATCCCCCGCAGCCCGTGGTTCTCATGGCGAAGGGCGACGGCGACAAGGCCTCCGAGCGCGATCGGAAGGGCGATGAGAAACCGCGGTGCGATCACGCCTCTGGTGATCAGACCACCGACGAAGGGGACGCCGAGCACGGCGACGGCGCCGCCCGCCAGCCAGATTCGATCGGCGAATGGCCTCGGTCCACGCCTCACCGCCGTCGCGATCACCACGCCGACGGCGACGATCACCAGCACGGGCAGGGCGATCACCCACACACCGAACAGGCTCGAGTCACCGCGGTAGGCGTTCCAGAGGGTACGGGCGATGCGACCGATCACGAGACGTGGTTGATCGACCAGCGCTCCGGGCTGCAGGAAGAAATCCACGTACGTGCCCTTGGGGATGCCCGTGATCCATCGCGTCACGGTGGCTGCACCGAGATGTGCCGTCGCCGCAGCGACTCCGACGAGGGCCGCCTCACCGACTCGTCGCCACCTTTTCGACGCAGTCGCCAGCGGCTCGGTCGTCAGCAGAACCACATAGGCCGCCAGCAGCACCAGGGCGAAACTCTGGTGGATCCCCAGAGGTAGGGCGGCGAAGAGCGCCGCGATGATGAGCCCGGCCACACCGCCGCGGGTGAACGCGACCAGCGATCCGGCGACACAGAGGAACCCGATGCCGATGCCCGGCGCCAGGCTGGAGAAGGCGAGGGGGAAGGCGAGTGTGGGGGTGGTGACGATGAGGCCGGTAACGAGCAGCAGTGCGCGGCCCTCGGCGACGCCCCAGGTCCGGGCGATGACGATGGCTCCCGCCGTCAGCGTGACCAGCCCCACGGCAAGGGGGACGACTGGCACGAAGGGGTAGGGGAGCAGGAGGCGCGTGATGAGGTGCATCACCCAACGGTCCTGTGCGACCCAGATTCCGGGTTGATCCAGGTACAAGGTGAGCTCGTCGTCGATGGTGAGGTGGTAGTTGAAGAGCTCGAAGCCGTAGGTGACGGCGAGGATGGCGACGAGTCCGAGTCCTACGCCGAGCCCCGGATTCACCAGCGCCCACGTCGAGGATCGCGGCCGCGGCGACGGGTCGCCCGTGCCCACGGCGGTTCTCACCGACTCCCGATCGCGGCGATGACCGCGGCGATCTGCTCCGACGCGGTTCCGTCTCCGTAGGGGCTGGGCAGCGCGGCGAGGCGAGCGTGGAGGTCGTCGAGCCCGGCGACCCAGCCGGTGACCACATCGACGATCTCGGGTCCCGGGAGGACCCGCTGGGCGAAGGTTCCGATCACCTCGGGGCGCTCGGTGGAGCGCCGCACGACGAGCACGGGGCGCTTGACGACGGACGCCTCCTCCTGGATGCCCCCGGAGTCCGATACGAGCACGGCCGCCGATGCGGCGAGGCCGAGGAACTCGGGGTAGCCGATCGGCTCGACGACGGTGACATTGCCGCCGATGGTGAGCCCCGCCTCGGATACGCGGGCCACGGTGCGCGGGTGCATGGGGAGCAGCACCGGTAGCGGAAGCCGGTCGAGGGCGCCGAGGACCGCGGCCAGTGCTGCCGGATCGTCGACGTTTTCGGGGCGGTGGAAGGTGCTGAGGATGAAATGGTTCGGCTCGACGTCACGGGCCGCAGCGAGTCGGCGCCGCGTCGCGGCATCGGGGAGCAGCGAGGTCACGGCTTCGACCACGGTGTTGCCGGTGATCCTGATGCGTTCCGCGGGTATGGCCTCGGCGAGGAGGTTGTCGCGATTGACCGTGGTCGGGGCACAGCACACGTCGGAGAGGTGATCGGCCAGGACCCGGTTGTGTTCCTCGGGCATGGCCCGGTCGAAACTGCGCACCCCGGCCTCGACATGGATCAACGGGATGTCGCGGGCATTGGCGGCGATCGCGCCTGCGAGCACCGAGTTGGTGTCACCCTGCACGACGACTGCGGCGGGGCGACGCTCGGCAAAGGCGGCATCGAGGGCCGCCAGGGCGGTGCCGATCTGGACCCCGCGCGTCGAGCCTCCGACGCCGAGCGTTGTGGACGGCTCGGGGATCCCGAAGGCTTCGAAGAACACGCGGGACAGCCCGATGTCGAAGTGCTGACCGGTGTGGATGGTCCAAGCGGCGGGACCCAGCAACCGGATGAGGTGGCCGAGCTTGATGATCTCCGGCCGCGTGCCGAGCACCACTGCCACGGATCCCGGAGACGCTTGTGCCATAGGGCGATGTTACGGGCGGGGAGTGCGTTCAGGTCGGAGCCGTCGCGTGCCGATGCAGACTGCACAGTTCGCAGCCTGTGACACAATCCCCCTGGTGCCCATGACCGCAGTCCGCCGTAGAGGCTTCGCCATCACCGCGCTCGTCGCCGCCCTCACCACGGTGGTTCCGATGGCCACTGCAGCCGCCACCGACACCGTCTTCACCTTCGTCGGTGGCGGGTGGGGTCACTCGGTGGGTCTCAGTCAGTACGGCGCCTACGGCATGTCCCGTGAGGGCTACACGTCCGACCAGATCATCTCGCACTACTACACCGGGGCGTCGGTCGGCGTGGTGAATCCTGCCTTTGGTGGTCCCCTGTGGGTGAACCTCAAGGTGGTGGAGCCGGTGGCGCCCAACCCGGCGACCGTCGTCATCGCGGTAAAGGCGACCGGGTCGAGCTCCGTGGTGCCGGTGGTGATCACTGGAGCCGCGGGCACCGTCCAGGTCGAGGTGGGGCAGAGCTTCACCGTGGTGGCGAATGGCGACGGCACCTGCACCCTCACCGCCCCCGCCGGCACCCTCACGGGTGCCTGCTCGTTCGACGGGGAGTGGGACGGGTGGGAGGACGCCCCGACGACCCTGGTGCAGGTGACCGGGTGCGCCTCCGGCCTGCAGTGCCGGTTCGCCCGCGGTTCGCTGCGCATCCGGCCACACACCGACGTGGCCAAGCTCAACGTCTCGCTCGAGATCGACCCCGAGGACTACACCCTCGGCATCGCCGAGATGCCGTACTCGTGGGGGCTGTACGGGGGCATGGCGGCGCTCGAGGCGCAAGCGATCGCGGCGCGTTCATACGCCCTCCGCTCGGCCTTCGACCGGGGAACTCCGCAGAGCCGCCCACAGTGTTGGTGCCATGTGTATGCCACCACGGTCGATCAGGCCTACGTCGGGTACGGCTACGGCACCCAGCAATGGATCGATGCGGTGCACAACACCGCGGGTGAGGTCGTCACCCATCCCAACCATTCGAGCGGTGGCAACCCGCTCCCGGTGAAGGCGTTCTATGCCTCGAGCACCTACGGGTGGACCGAGGCCTACGCAGACGGCTTCGGGGGGAGCGATCAGGCCCACCTCCAACCGGTCGACGATCACTGGAGCGCCGATCCCGCCCTCAACCCCAACGCTCGGTGGACTCGCGAGTTCACCTCCTCGAGCCTGGCCGCCACGATCTTCTCCCGGACCGGAACCGACCTCGTCACCGTCATCGGCATCACCGTCTCGAAGTGCTCGGACTCCGGCGCCGCGTTGGAACTGAAGTTCATCGGCGAGGGCACCTCGGTCTTCGTCAAGACCCGCGACCTCAAGAGTTGGCTCGGGCTCAAGTCGATGCAGGTCTACAACGTCGGGGCTCCGCCGCCGGCGACCCGGCCGTGCGCCAGTCCGGTCGGCGACCTTCCCCAGGGGTCGCTCCCGGGCGACCTCGTGGAGTCCGTCGGCCTCCACGACGTCTCCTCCGGCATCTTCCGTCTCCACGTGCCCGGGGCTTCGATCCTCGACTTCTACTACGGCAACCCCGCCGACACCCCGTTCGCCGGGGACTGGAACTGCGATGGGGTGACCACGCTCGGCCTGTACCGGGTGTCCACCGGGTTCCTCTTCCTGCGCGACTCGAACACCCAGGGGATCGCCGACATCGAGATCTTCTACGGAAACCCGGGTGACCGGCCCCTGGCCGGAGACTGGGACGGTGACGGGTGCGAGACGATCGCCATCTACCGGCCGTCGGAGCAGCGGTTCTACTTCCGCAACACCAACACGCAGGGCGTGGCCGATTTCGACGTCTTCTACGGCAACCCTGGTGACCAACCGCTGGCCGGCGACTGGGATGGCGACGGGACCGACACCCTCGGGGTATACCGCCCCTCGACGAAGATGCTCTACCTCACCAACTCGCCGTCCGGCGGTCCTGCTGCCGTCGAGTACTTCTACGAGGGGGCACAGGCCGGTGACGTGGTGATCGTCGGCGACTGGGATGGCGACGGGAGCGACACCGTCGGGGTGTACCGCCCGGTCATCGCCACCTTCTACCTGCGCAATGACTTCACTGGGGGCGCCGACTACGTGTTCGCCTTCGGCCCCCCCAACCGCACTCCGGTCGCCGGTCTCTGGGACTGATGGCTCGCTCTCCGGTGACCGCCGTGGTGGTCACCCACGATGCCGCCAGTTTCATCTCGGCGACGCTGCGGTCCCTCCTGGACGATCCCAGCGGCCCGGAGGAGATCGTGGTGGTGGACAGCGGATCCAGTGATGCCACCGCAGCCGTCGTTGCGACATTCCCGGTGCGCTGGCATTCGCTCGGCCAGAATCTCGGCTTCGGGGCCGCCGCGGGAGCAGGGGTCGATCTCGCGGGCCAGGAGTTCGTGGCGGTGCTGAACCACGACGTCACGGTCAACCCGGGATGGCTGCCTCCACTCGTCGCAGCCCTCGATGATGCGGCGACCGGAGCGGCCATGGCGACCATCGAACTCGCCGATCGTCCCGGGCACTTCAACACCTCCGGCGGGCGCATGACCGTCTCCGGCATGGCCTGGATCACCGATCACGGCAAGCCGACCGACGAGGGTGATCCCGTCGAGATCCCGTTCCCTTCGGGCGCTGCCTTCGCGATGCGGCGCAGTGTTTGGAATCGGATGGGAGGAATGCGCCCGGACTTCTTCCTGTATCACGAGGACACCGACCTGGGGTGGCGGCTGCGGCTCCAGGGACTGCGAATCGTTCGGGTTCCGGGATCGCGGGTCCATCACGCCTACGAGTTCGGGCGCACCGCCGCCAAGTTGCGGCTCCTCGAGCGCAATCGCTGGCTGATGCTGCTCACCAACTACCGCCGCTCCACCCTGGCACTGCTTGCCCCGGTGCTCTTCCTCCAGGAGTGCGGGGTGTTGTGGGTCGCAATGCGCGACGGCTGGCTCGGTGCCAAGCTCGGCACCTGGGGAGAAGTCGTGTCACGGCGCGCCTCGACCCGAGACAGGTATCGCTCGGTGCAGGCATCGCGCACGGTGGGCGATGCCGCGGTGCTCGCCGCGGCGACGGGTCGGATCGCCGAGGTCGAGATACCCGGGGTGCGCGTCCCCGCCGGTGCCGGCCTGGTGGACCGGTTCACCCATTGGTGGGTCGGGATCATCGGCCCGAGCGTGGCGCGCGTCGACCGCAGACACCACTTGCCATCCTGATCACTCCGGTGGGCGAGGCTCCTGCGGCGCAGCCAATGCCACTGCCTCGGCGAGATCGCGCACCTGTTCCTGGAGCCGGGAGATCGTCACCGACAGGTGCAGCACGAGTCCGAGCAGAAAGAGCGCCGCCGCCAGGAACAGGGTTGTCGTTCCCGAGCGGATGCCGAGGAACTCACTGAGGGCATCGAGCCACGGCCGCACCAGCGCCAGGGCGATCACCCCCGAGCCGATGCCCAGCCACAGCATCGCAAAGCGCTCCTTCAGCGAACCGCGACGGACCATCCACAGGATTCCGAGGAATACGGCGGCAGCGAGGGCGAAGACGGCGATCTGGGCCCGAGTGGTCATGACGACAGCCTACGGCGCGGCTTCACCACCAGGGCGAGCAGGATGCGAACGAAGTGGCCGAATGCCCGCAGGGTGGATGTCGGTCGGCCGCCCGCCCGCGGCGCCATCGTCACCGCGACCTCGGCGATCCGGGCGCCGTTGCGGTGTGCGAGCAACACCGCTTCGACGGTGTCGCTCAGATACTCCGCCGGGTACTCGTCGGCGAACACCTCGAGGAGCGGTCCCGACACGACGCGAAACCCAGAGGTGACGTCGGTGAGCACCACCCCGGTGCGCCGCGACACCACCCGCGACAGGATGCGCATCGCCCGCCGCCGCAGCGCCGACACCTCGTATCCCGGTTCGACAAAGCGCGACCCGATCACGAGGTCGTAGCCCTGATCGGCGGCAGCCAGGAGCCGGGGAATCTGATCGGGGGCGTGCTGCAGGTCGGCGTCGACGATCACCACTCGCCTCGCCCCCCGTCGTCGGGCGTGACGGAATCCGGTGCGCAGCGCTCCACCGACACCGACGTTCACCGGGAGGCGCAACACCGTGGCACCGGCGGCGCGAGCGACCGTGGCGGTGTCGTCCTCCGAGCCGTCGTCCACCACGACCGCTTCGAGGCCGAGCCCACGGATCCCCGCCACGACCGCGCCGACGGTGGCCGACTCGTCGAAGGCTGGGATCACGACCAGGGTCACATCGGCAAGGTAGTGGTCCGCTGCAGTCTCGGCCGTCCTCGATCGGTATCGTGGCCCGGTGCCGACGCCGAGTGTCACGATCATCCTCGCGGTCCTCGACGAAGCCGAATCGATCGACGCCTGTCTCGGCTCGCTCGCCGCACAGGACTATCCGGGCGACCTCACCGTGGTGGTTGCCGATGGAGGCTCCGGCGACGACACCCGCATTCGGATCGCAGCCTGGATGGGGCGAGTGCGGTTGGCCGTGATCGACAACCCCCGTCGCCGCCAGGCCTTTGGACTCAACTTGGCGGCAGCTGCTTCAGCGGGCGAGATCCTCGTGCGGGCGGACGGGCACACCACCTACGCCCCCGACTACGTCTCGACCGTGGTGCGCGCTCTCGAGGAATCCGGCGCCGGTGCCGCCGGGGGACCGATGACGGCGGTGGGATCGACCCGCTTCGGCGCGGCGGTGGCGGCGGCGATGCGGTCGCCCTTTGCCACCGGGCCCGGCCGCTTCCATCGGACGGGTGCCGGCGGTGATGTCGACACCGTCTATCTCGGGGCGTTTCGGCGCGACACCTTCATGGAACTCGGTGGTTACCGGGCGCTTCCCTCCGGAGCCGGCGAAGATGCCGATTTCTACTTCCGGATGCGACGGCGCGGGCTGCGGATCCGCCTCGACCCCGCCGTCCGCAGTGAGTACCGCCCGCGGCAACGGGTGGGAGCGCTGTGGCTCCAGCACTTCCGCTACGGCCGGGCCAAGGCGGAGTTGCTGTGGGCCAATGGGGTGTTTCCCTCGCTTCGTCCGCTCGGTCCGGCGTTGCTCGTGGCCGCCCTGGTGGCGGGCATCGCCACCGGTCCGATGGTGGGGTGGTGGCCGCTCGGGATGGTGGGCGCCGCCTGGCTCCTCGTCCTCGGGGCCGCAGCCGCCACGGCGCCGCGACTCGCTGCCGGGGTGATGCTCGCCGCGGCGGTGATGCACCTCGCCTACGGGCTCGGGCTGTGGTGGGGGTTGCTGCGAGGACCGCAGCCAGTGCGGCGTGCTCTGCGCAGTGAGGCTCAGCTGCCGATGTGACGGGTGTGGTACCAGCCGCGGCGCAACCGGCTGGCGATGCGAATCGGCAGCCACAGCACCGCAAGGATCACCAGCAGCGGATAGCGCAGCACGTATCGCATCGGCACCTTGTCGCGCACGAGAAACGCGACGGGGAGTCCGAGTTGCAGCAGGGTGGCGCCGAGCCACACCGGTGCCGGAAGAAGCCACACAGGTTCCATCACCCAGGCGACGACGAAGGCGATGGCAGACACCAAGGCGATGAGGGTTCGTCCCGGCTGCACCAACCGGATGGCGAGGTCCACGAGACCCAGTGATCGGCGGCGCACCGCCGCCGCCATGAGGCCCGGGAGGTGCCGCCGCGCCGTGGTGCGTTTGCCCGCCGCCCAGCGAGCGCGCTGGCCCACCGTGGCGCGCAGCGTCGCCGGCTTCTCGTCGCCGACATGCACGTCGTGGAGCCATCGCACCGGGACTCCGGCGAGGGCGAGGCGCACCCCGAGGTCCGTGTCCTCCGTGAGGGACGTGCCAAACCCGCCGGCAGATTCCAGGGCTTCGGGGGAAATGCACATGCCGGTGCCACCGAGATCGGCCGGCCAACCGAGCCGGGTGCGCGCCTGCTGGATCATCCGGTTGGATGCCCAGTAGGACACCGCGCCCGCGGTCGTGAGGAGCGAGGCGTCGGGATTGGTGACGTCGAGGTAGGCCTGCAAAGCCAAGTGGCCGGAGTCGAGTTCGTC
>CAYYIA010000028.1:0-11240 GCA_964471875.1 uncultured Acidimicrobiia bacterium | reverse complement strand
ACTCTGGCGGATACCCCGCATCGATTCGGGGCCGGTGGCATCCGCGCCGCCGACATGGCGCTCCGGTTCAAGTACGCCGGCATCGACGCCTGGACCGAGACCGACGATCGGCGTGCGCTCGACCGCGTCGTCGACGACGCTCCCGCGGGGGCGGTGGTGTACCTCATCCCTACGTACACGGCTCTGCTGTCATATCTGGAGATCCTGCATCCGGGGAAGCGTCCCGAGGAGGTCTGGTCGTGACCGCGCCGTTCGTCGTCGCCCACCTGTATCGACGCCGGATGAACATCTACGGCGACACCGGGAACGTGACGGCATTGTGCCGCCGACTCGAGTGGCGAGGCGTGGAGGCGCGCGTCGTCAGCGTCGACGAAGGTGACCGCTTCGACCTCGAGGCGGCCGACATCGTGGTCGCCGGAGGTGGAGAGGACTCGTCGCAGTTGGCCATCGCCGACGATCTCCTGGCCAGGGGCGATGCGATCCACCACGCCGTGGACGCCGGGGTGGTCTTCCTCACCGTCTGCGGCACCTACCAACTCTTCGGGCGGCGATTCATCACCTCCGAAGGATCCGAGATCCCGGGCATCGGGGTGTTCGCCGCCGAGACCATCGGCGGGGGGACACGCATGATCGGCAACGTCGTCGTCGAGTCGCCGTGGGGGAGGCTGGTCGGTTTCGAAAACCACAGCGGGCGCACCCGGCTCGATGCCGGTCAAGCATCGCTGGGAAGGGTGCGGCGGGGGTTTGGCAATGACGACACGTCGGGCGCCGAGGGTGCGGTGGTGGCCAATTGCTTCGGCACCTACCTCCACGGGTCGGTGTTGCCGAGGAATCCAGGCTTCGCCGACGAGTTGATCCGTCGGGCGTGGAATCGGCGGACCGGCGCCGAGGTTCGCCTGACCCCGCTCGACGACGGCGTCGAGGAGCGTGCTGCGGAGGTGGCGGCGAGCCGCCCCTGAACGCGGGGTCCGTCGTGCCGACGCCGTCAGTCGTCTGACGCCGTCAGTCGTCTGACGCGGGGTCCGGCCGGTCGACCGCCACGGCGAACTCCAGACCCTCGGCGGAAGAGCGGAGCAGGTAGAGAGCCTCGATGTTGACCCCACCGTCTGCCAGTCGGCGTGCCATCCGGGCGAGTGCCCCCGTCTGATGGGGAAGCTCGGTGGTGAGCACCGGGCGCTCCTCGAACTGCATCCCGGCCTCGCGGAGCACCGAGCGCGCCGTCGCCGCGTCGGAGACGACGAGGTGCACGACGCCGCGAGCGCCGACACCAAAGGCGGCGACGGCTTCGATGTGGACCCCGGCGTCATCGAGTCGCTCCGCAAGTGCGGCGAGCATCCCCGGCGCATTGGCCAGCCGGACGGTGAACTCGGTCACCCCTTCAGGCTACGCCCCTTTGGCGCGTCCGTCATCGCCCTTGTCGTCCCGCCGCAGGAACGAAATGAGCCGTTCGGCCACTTGCCCTCCCGCGTCTTCCTGGAGAAAGTGTCCGGCTCCTGCGACGACTTCGAGTGCGGTCGCCCCCGGGATGAGGTCGACCATTCGCTGGCCGGCGCGAACACTGAAGATCGGATCCCCATCGGAGAACAGCACCTGGGTGGGACCCGTCCAGTGGCCGAGGGCCTCACGCACCGCGAGCATCTCGGCGGCCCCCGGATCCTCGGCCCGGCGGGGCACGATCAACGGCAAGCGCCATGCCCCGACCTTGTGCTCCTGGGTGGGAAAGGGCGCCTCGTAGGCCTCGAGGACGGCCGCTTCCCACGGCCGGGCGGCCGCATTGGCCATGATCATCCCGATCGGCAGGTCGGGGTTGGCCGCCACGAATCCTCGCCAGGCATCGAAGGCCGGGTTCGGGGTCCCACCGCCACCGCTGAACAGCCCGGTGTTGAGGATCGACAGGCGGCGGAACCGCTCCGGCCGTCGCACGGCCACCGCCAGCCCGATGGGGCCTCCCCAATCCTGAACGACCGCCGTGGCGTCATCGAGGTCGAGGTGGTCGACGAGCGACACCATGGCATCGACCAGCCGGTCGTAGGTGTAGTACCCCTCCTCGGTGGGCTTGTCGGACTTCCCGAACCCCGGATAGTCGGGAGCGATGGCGCGAAACCCGGCGGCAACGAGTGGCGGAATGATGTGGCGGTACAGGAACGACCACGTCGGCTCGCCGTGGAACATCACCACGGGTGGTCCAGCACCCTCGTCGAGGTAGTGGATGCGCACGCCGTCGAAGTCGAAGCGATGTGGGGCGAACGGGTAGTCGGGGAGCCCGACGAATCGTTCCTCCGGCGTGGAGATGATCACTCGTCCTCGGCTCCCGAACGGGCGCGCGTCGGCACCACCAGCACCGGGCGCCGTGCCTCACGGATCACCCGGGTGGACACGCTCTCCCACTGGCTCTCGTCGAAGAGCCGTTTGGTTGCACCGACGACGATGATGTCGGCGCCGAGGCGATCCGCAGCGTCGAGGATCGTGGCCGCCGGGTCCTCACCCTCGAGGTACTCGATCGTGGGTTCGACCCCGCAGGCGAGCAAGGCGGACACGAGCGGCTCGGTCAGACGCGTGCCCCGTTCTTCCACGTAGCGGGCGATGACCGAGTCCTCGGCGTACGACCACATCGGCGTACCCTCGGTGAGCGGGTGCCACTCGTCGGAGCGGATCTCGTCGAGGAATGACCGCGGCACCTCGATGACCGTGATCACGACCACCTCCCCGTCGCCCCCGCAGAGACGCTGTGCGATCAGGGCGACACCTTCGGGACTGAGGACCCCTGCGGTGGCGATGAGGATGCGCATCGGACCGGAGCCTATCGGGACGCCGCGTCGCCCGCTCCGGCTCTATGGTTCGCCGATGACCGCCAACATCGAGACCCTCAACACCGTCTTGTGGTCGATCCCCAACGTGCTCTGTCTCATCGGGTCGGCGGCGGGAGACGAGCAGAACGGGATGACTGCGTCATGGGTCACCCAGGTCTCGATGTCTCCGGTACTCGTCGCAGTGTCGGTCGACGCCGGTTCGGTGACCCACCGCCTGATCGAATCGAGCCGGGTGTTCTCGGTCAACCTGTGGAGTCGCCAGGACACGCGCGTGTTCGTGAAGTTCTCGAAGCCCGCCGACCAGGGCGACGGCACCCTCAATGGCCGGCCGGTGCATCGAGGCGTGACGGGGTCCCCCATCTTCGACGAGGCGATCGCCTACCTCGACTGCCGGGTCCACACCACGGTCGGTCTGGGCTCTCATACGCTGTTCATCGGCGAGGTCGCCGACTGCGGCTTCCATGAAGGAGGCGAGTCGGCACAGGTTGCTCGCATGGAAGACACGCGCATGAAGTACGGGGGCGTGTTGCGCGGCCACTGACCGAGGTCAGGACAGGGGTCGCGAGCGGTCGCCGAACCAGGGGCGCATGCGATTGCGCCATCCGGCGACGGTGCGGCGGTGATCCCCGGCGGCGAGCGCTGCCGCCACCAGCACGGTGGCGCCGGTCATTGCCGAGAGCCTCGCCGCAAACGCCGCCACTTCGCTGCTACCGAGGCATCCGATGGCCGGTGTCGCCGCCAGGAAGCAGCATGAGGCGACGAGAAAGTCGACGACGCGGCTCTCGGTGACCATCACCCGACCCGCGGCCCACGCTCGTGCCCGCTTCCCGACGGCGTATCCCCCGAGCAGGACCACCCCGAGGGTCGCGGCGCCGAGGCCCGGTGCGAGCCCGGCGGCGGCTGCCCACGTGCCGCAGCCCTCGGCCAATGTGGTGAGCGATGACACGGCAACCCCGCCAAGGCGCGGCCCGCCGATGTCGAAGAGCGGCAACCCATAGTGGACCGTGTCCATCAGGCCCCACATCCCGACGGCGGGAATCAGCCAGTGGAATCGTGAACCGGGAAACGAACGCCGCGCCGCCCAGACCCCGACGGCGATGGCGGCGACAAAGGCTCCGCGGCTGAACCACGACACCAGGCCGAGTTCGGACGCCAGCCAGGGCCGGGCGGCTGGTGCGGTTGCGTAGGCGGCTGCCAGGGCGAGGGTGAGCGCGAGGAACACCGAGGCGAACGCCGCGGTGACATCGGCGACAGGGATCGAACTCGATGTCGGTGGCCGACGGGTGGAACTCGGCGGGTGCGTCACGTGCTGAAGCGGCGCAGCGCCCACAGGACCTCGGCACGCTGTGAGCGTCGCAGGGGGAATCCCGGGTGCGACCAGATGTGTTCGGCGATGCGGTGGCCGGGCACGACGCCGAGGCGATCGAGATGGTGACGCGGCGCCCGCAGCGCCGCGACCAGGATCGGGTAGGCGATCGTCGTCAGTGCCAGGGTGCCTCTGATCTCGTGGGCCGCGGCAAGGGCGTGTTTCACCGGGATCGTGACCCGCACCCCGCCGCGATAGATGCCGTCCTCGCCGACGTCGGCGGGCATCGTCTCGGGATCGATCCCGATGGTGAACACACCGTTCGGGCCGACGACGACGTGGTCCAGCCGTGTTCCCGAGGGGAGGGTGATGTCGTCGACCACCGACCATTCGGTGGGGAGGTGATCCAGGCCGGCTGGGTGGAGGCGTGGTTGTGGGGGCGTCGCCAGCGCGACGTCGTGCGACCACCAACCGGGGTGCGTCACCACTTCGGCCATGCCTACCCATCGGCGCACCCTCCGACCCCCTTGAGCACCGGGCAACCACGATCCCCGGGTACCCTTCCGCCGCGTGGAGGTACCGCGGTCGGTCGACAGAGGAAACGGATCGGTGGTGACGATCGCTTGGGATGACGACCGCATCGATCGGCTGTCGGCCGCGTTCCTACGGGCGTCGTGCCCCTGCGCCGCATGCTCGGGTCGAGCCGAGCCACCTCCCGGAGCCCGGGTCGAGACCATCACGGCGGTCGGGGGCTATGCCCTGGCGCTGACATTCGCTCCCGACGGCCACAGCTCGGGGATCTTCCCCTTCGACCTCCTCCGATCGCTCGGCAGCCCCTCGGCGTGATCCCGGCAACGCTTCCGGCGACACTGGATGGCGCGTTGCAGACGCTCGCCGCCCGCCGCCATGCGTGGCTGGCCGTGCCGTTGGCCGAGAAGGTCGACCATCTCCGGACGGTGATGCGGCGCTTTGCAGAGGTGAGCGACGACCTGGTGGCAGATGCCCTCGTCGCCAAAGGGCTGGATGCCTCATACGCGGGCGAGGACTGGGTGTCGGGGCCGATCAGTTTCCTGCGTACCTGCCGGTTTCTCGCCGAGACCCTAGATGCGATCGCCCACACCGGACGGGTCCCGATCGACGATGCCGCCATCGGCGCCGGTCCCGACGGCCGGGTGACCGTCGATGTCATGCCGGGCGATCGCTGGGATCGCCTGCAGTACCGCGGCTGGACGGCACGGGTGTGGATGGAACCCGGCATCCCCCTCTCCGAGGCGCGACAACACCTCGGCTCGATCTACACGAAACCCGACACCGCGACTCCGGCAGTGGCCGTGGTGCTCGGAGCAGGCAACGTGGCGAGCATCGCCCCCCTCGACCTGATCCACAAGCTCTTCGTCGAGGGCCATGTGGCTCTCGTGAAGTTCAGTCCGGTGAACGCGTACATCGGGCCCCACGTCGAGCATGCGTTCTCGCCGCTCGTCGAAGCCGGGTTCGTGCGCTTCGCCTACGGGGGTGCCGAGGTCGGGGAGTACCTGGTCGGTCACCCCCTGGTCGATGAGGTGCACATCACGGGGTCCGAGCACACGCACGATCTGATCGTGTTCGGGTCCGGTCACGAAGGTGCCGAGCGCAAGGCGAGCAACCATCCGCGCATCGCCAAGCGGATCACGAGCGAGCTCGGCAACGTGAGTCCGGTCGTGATCGTTCCCGGCGTGTGGTCACGGCGCGCCCTCGCCTGGCAAGCTCGCCACGTCGCCACCCAGGTGGTGCAGAACGGCGGATTCAACTGCAACGCCGCCAAGGCGATCGTCCTGTCCTCGCGTTGGAAGCAGCGCGACGACTTCATCGAGGCCCTTGCCGCGGCGCTGGCTGCTCGACCGCCGCGTCGCGCCTACTACCCGGGGTCGGAGGCCCGCTACGAGCGCGCCCTTGCCGGAGCTCCGCGGGTGCGAGCACTCGGCCCTCGCGGTGACGGTGTCCTTCCTCCAGCGATCCTCGAGGGCTTCGCTCCCGACGCTGCCGCCACCGCGTTCACCGAGGAAGCGTTCTGCCAGGTGGTCGCCGTGGTCGACGTGCCCGAGTCCGTGCCGGGCCGCTTCCTTGCGGCCGCGGTGGAGTTCTGCAATCACCGGTTGCGGGGATCGCTGAACGCCACGATCCTCGTCGACCCTCGCACCGCGGCGTCGCTCGAGACTGGTGTGGCCCGCGCCGCCGACGATCTGCGCTACGGGTCCGTGGGGATCAACGTGTGGGCGGCGGCAGCGTTTCCCTTGGGTGTGACCCCGTGGGGGGCATACCCCGGCCACCGCCTCGACGACGTGCAGAGCGGGATCGGATTCGTTCACAACGCCCGGCTCGTCGACCGTCCGCAGAAGACGGTGATACATGCCCCGTTCATCATGGTTCCGACACCGCCGTGGTCCGTCTACCACCGTCGCTCGGCTGCGGCGTTGCGCGCCGTCGCCAGGTTCGAGGCCGATCCGGGTCCGCTGCGATTCGCCGCGTTACTCGGCCCAGTGCTGCGCCCCTGAGAATCCGGAGCGACCTACCGGCTCGGTGCGGTGAGGCCCCGATACGAATCGCGAAAACCGGCCGCGACGAGGGCCGCTCCGAGTGCGGTGGTACCCGACGGCTGGCCATCGACGGTGGTCACCACCATCCGGCGCAGGCGACGCGATGCGAGTTCGGCGAGCGCCGTTGCGGCTGCAGTGAGGTCGCCCGGGTCGGCGCCGAACCCGAGGATGGACCTACCGCCCCGCTCCACGAATGCGGTGGGCCGCCCTCCGACGAACACCACAAACGCCCCAGCAGCGCGCGATGGCCTTCCGGCGTGGTCCGGCCACGGGATGGCCGAGCCGAGGGGATTGGCCGGATCGGCCGCGGCAATCACGACGGCGTCGCCCGGGTGGTCGGTGGCGGTGCGGAGTCGTTCCACGGCACCCGCTGCGGCAAACTGGGTGCCGCCGAGGCCTTCGACGAAGTAGCCGCGGCGCACCCTTCCCACATCCTCGAGCGCCGTCAAGATCGGGTAGGCACCGGCGAACCCGCCAGGGAGGCTTTCGGCCAGTGCGGTGTCGCGCACGAGGATGCCGTGGCGATCGAGGAGCTGGTCGACGCGCATCGCCGCCGACTCGGTCGGGGAGACCGCCGCGAGGAGCTCGGCAGTGAGATACCACCTGCCGGTGCCTGCCGGCGGGGCCGAGGCGGACGGGAGCGTCGGACGCCTCCCCTGCGGTTTTCGGGCGCGGCCCCACAAGAAGGCGCGCAGCGGGGCCATGGTGTCGTTCGTCACTTCACCCGCCCACACCAGGTCCCAGAGCGAATCGAGTACCGACTCCGGGTCGCCCCCGCCGGCGGCGACATAGAGGTCGCGGAAGAAGCTGGCCCCTCGGTCGGCGAGGTGTCGTCGGATGCGTTCGTGGGCTTCGCCCGAAGGTCGCTCGATCCCGGTGTCGGTGAGCAGCGCCGCCACCCGGTCGCGCAGATAGAGCGCCACCCGGCCGTCACGTCCCCCGAGCGGTCCCCGTCCGATCCAGACGACCTCACCGGTGGAGGTGAGGGCATCGAGGAGGTCGGGGGAGTAGTCGAGGCGCGCGGAGAGCACGTCGCTTTCGAGGATCGACGCCGGGATCGTGGCCCCCTGGAGGCGTCTGATCGACTCGAGCAGCCGGTCGGGTCCGCCGTGTGTGGCGGCTCCATGTGGGCGAATGCCCTGCCAGTCGAAGGTGAATCTGGCGAATGCGGGGTGGTCGACGGCTTCGATGGAGGAGCGCAGCATGGCAAGCGAACGCCGGCGCATCCGCTGCAGCACCTCGACCGCCACCCACTCCAGCGCGTCCCCGCCGGGACGAATCGCCCCGCGGGTGACCGTGCCACGCGTCTCGAGTCCGGCGAGGGCATTCGCCAACACGGCGCGGGGCAACCCGAGGTCCCTCGCCGCCTGGTCCGCGGTGAATGGCCCGTGGGTGCGGGCGTAGCGCGACACCAGGTCGGCGATCGGTTCGGCTCCGGGGTCGAGATGCGCCGCCGGGATCCCCCGCGGAATCGCCGCTCCCAGCCCGTCGCGCAATCGTCCCGCATCCTCGATCGCCGCCCAGTGGGGTTCGCCGTGCAGCGTCACCCGGATCACCCTGCGCTCGCGTTCGAGGCGGGTCAACGTCGACTCGGCGTCGGTGTCGAGGGATCGGGCCACGACGCCGTCGGTGGTGAGTGGCCCGAGATGGCGGAGCAGATCGGCGGTGGCATCGTCGCCGCCGACGCGGCGCTCCGATGTCAGGCGCTGCAGATCCGCCTCGACGGCGGCAATCGCCTCGGGGTCGAGGAGGTCGCGCATCGCCGGCTCGCCGAGCAGTTCCCGGAGCAGCGTCTGGTCGATGGTGAGAGCCATCGCCCGGCGTTCGGCGGGAGGTGCGTCGTAGTCGTACATGAACGACGCCACGAAATCGAAGGAGAGGCTCGTGGCGAACGGGCTCGGACCGAGGGTGTCCACCGAGGTGACCCGCACCCGCCGGGCGGCGATCTCGGCGAGCAGGGCGCGCAAGGCGGGGAGGTCGAAGTGGTCCTGGAGGATCTCGCGGTAGGTCTCGAGCACGATCGGGAAGGACGGAAAGCGGCCGGCCACCCCGAGCAGGCTCTCGGACTTGCGCCGCTGCAGCCACAACGGGGTGCGCCGTCCGGGCCTCCGCCGGGGAAGCAGCAGTGCCCTCCCCGCAGCCTCCCGGAATCGTCCGGCGAAGAGGGTGCTCGCTGCCACCTCGTCCACCACGAGTCGTTCCACTTCATCGGGCTCGAGGGCCACCACGAGCGGATCAGGTGGCGTGTCCGAGTCGGGGAAGCGGATGATGATGCCGTCGTCGCTCCACACCGCCTCGGTCGCCACACCCAGGTCCTCGCGGAGGCGCCGTTGCACCGCCATCGCCCAGGGGGCATGGATCCGGGCGCCGAACGGTGACAACACCACGAGACGCCAGTCGCCGATCTCGTCTCGATACCGCTCCACCACGATGGACCGATCGGTGGGGAGGGTGCCGGTCGCCTCGACCTCGGCGTCGAAGTAGGCAACCAGGTTGGTGGCCGCCATCGGCTCGAGACGGTATCGGCTCGTGAGGAGTGCGAGCGCGGCGGCGCGGTCCATGGCTCCGATCTCGCGGACGAACTCGCCGATGGCGCGCCCGGTCTCGGCGGGCCGTCCCGGACCGTCACCGTGCCAGAACGGGGCTCGGGCGGACCGCTCGCCCGGTGCGGGAGCCACGACGACGCGATCGGGGGTGATCTCGATCACCTTCCACGAGGACGATCCGAGCACGAACACGTCGCCGACGCGGCTCTCGTAGACCCACTCCTCATCGAGTTCGCCGACGCGACCGCCCTCGGGGAGCACGGCCGGGTAGAGGCCGCGGTCGGGAATGGTGCCGGCATTGGTGACGGCGAGCAGCCGGGCGTTGCCTCGAGCCCGCAGGGTTCCCTCGAGGCGGTCCCAGACGACTCGGGGCCGCAATTCGGCGAAGTCGTCGGAGGGGAATCGGCCGGACAGCATGTCGAGAACGGCCTCGTAGGCGCTGCGGGGCAGTCGCCGGTACGGGGCGGCGCGACGAGCCATCGCGAACAGCCCCTCCACATCGCGGTCTTCCACGGCGACCGAGGCGACGATCTGCTGGGCCAGGACGTCGAGCGGGTGAGCCGGGATGGCGGTCTCCTCGATCAACCCCTGGTGCATCCGATCCACGATCACGGCCGACTCGAGGAGGTCGCCGCGGTGCTTCGGGAACACGCGCGCCCTGCTGGGCGAACCAACCTGGTGCCCGGCGCGTCCGACTCGCTGCAGGCCGCGGGCGACGGTGCCCGGTGACTCGACGAGGATCACGAGGTCCACCGCATCCATGTCGATGCCGAGCTCGAGCGTCGAAGTCGCGACCACGCACCGCAACGCCCCGGACTTCAGTCCGTCTTCGATGATCACTCGCTGTTCACGCGACAACGACCCGTGATGGGCCCGAGCGATCTCCTCGCCGGCGAGCTCGTTGAGCGCACCGGCGAGTCGCTCGACGATGCCACGGCTGTTGGAGAAGACGATCGTGGAGCGGTGTCGCTGCACCATGTCGAGGATGGCCGGGTACACGGATGGCCAGATCGACCGAGTGGGGTGGCCCGCATCGTCGGTGGTGTCGGGGCTCGTCATGTCCTCGAGGGGCACGACGATCTCGATTTCGAATGCTCGGTCTCGCGGGGCATCGACGATGGTCACGGGACGGGGAGTCCACGGCCCCGGTGCGTCCCCGGATGGTTCTTCGGCCGCTCCGGCGACACCGCCCCCGAGGAACTCAGCGATGCGCTCCAGCGGACGCTGGGTGGCGCTCAGCCCGATCCGCTGTGGCGGTCGGCGGGTGATCTCCTCGAGTCGCTCCAGACTGAGGCTGAGGTGGGCGCCTCGCTTGCTCCCGGCCAGTGAGTGGATCTCGTCCACGATCACCCATCGCACCGGCGTCAGGACGGATGCCGCGGCCGAGGTGAGCAGCAGGTACAGGCTTTCGGGTGTGGTGATGAGAATGTCGGGCGGCCGGCGGTGCATCGCCCGGCGCTCCGCGGGCGGCGTGTCGCCGGTGCGCATTGCCGTGGTGAGCGGAGTGAGCCGTTCCCCGCGGCGCTCGGCCGCATGGGCGATGCCCCGCAGTGGGCTTCGCAAGTTGCGCTCGATGTCATAGGCGAGGGCCTTCATCGGCGAGACGTACAGCACCCGGCACCGTTGGGGATCCGCGGGGAGATCCTCGCTGAAGAGCCGGTCGAGCGACCAGAGAAACGCCGCCAGGGTCTTGCCCGATCCCGTTGGGGCGTGGATCAGGGTGTGGGCACCGGTGGCGATCGCCTCCCATCCCTGCTCCTGCGCCGTCGTCGGCGCGGCGAACGACGTCTCGAACCACGACCGCGTCGCCGGGGTGAAACGATCGAGGGCGGGCATGGGCCGAGGGTAACGATGAAGCAGTCTCCAGTCCCCAGTCTCCAGTCCCCAGGAAGTCGTCAGTCACCAGTCTTCGGTCCTCAGCAGGCGAACCCGGCAGACACGATGCCGAGTGGTGTGCGCGAGCTCTTCGGTGACTGGTGACTGGTGACTGGTGACTGGAGACTGG
>CAYYIA010000027.1:1428-11552 GCA_964471875.1 uncultured Acidimicrobiia bacterium | reverse complement strand
ACGCCTTCGCCGAGGAGAACACCCACGACATCGAGTCGCTGCAGCGGGTCGTGCGTCGGGCCGCGGGCAAGTTCGTCAGCGCCCGCACCAAGCGCCGCCCCATGATCGTGCCGGTGGTCCTGGAGGCGTAGCGGCGCTGCGGCGGCGGCGATGATTGCGTCGCGCTCCGCCGAGGATCGCTGCGGCACCAGCACCGGGACTCCGGTGCCTGTGGAGGATCACGAGCACCATGACACGAAGTCCGAGGCGCACCTCGGGCTGCGCGACGGTTGTGCCGGTCAGTCGGCGTCGCGACGTTGTCTGTGCTCACATGGCCTCCGTCATCGATCCGTCGATCAGCCGAGACCGCCCACGCGATGCTGGCGCACGCCTTCCTGGCCAAATGGTGGCTGTATAGGGCAGCTACCCGGGAGTTGTTCGACCCGCTCGGAGACCTACGCATCTCTGGTTGGTGCGTGGGGGACGCGCTCGCCTCAGCCGCCACCGTATATGCCGGCGTCAGCATGCGCACGAGCCATCGATGGGCCTCGGGACCTACCAGGGCCTGGGCGCCGATCTTCCGCTGATCAGCTGAGCGTCGCCGTGGCGAGGCCGGATGCGCTGTTCATCCGTCCCGAGCCCTCGTCAGCGCGCTTCAGTGCGGCAATGATGCCGACAGGAGCACAGTCATGTCCTGACGCGGCGGGCCCGGCGACAGCGGAGCGATCCCCGACCTTCGAATGTGATCATGATGGCTGTCACATGCGTCCTGTACAGCAGGGTTGACGTCGCTCGTTCACGTCGAACGGCCGGTGAGCAAACGAGTAAGTATTGATGGACCAACAAAGGGGGACAGGCCATGGCCCTGTCGTATTCCAAACTCCGAGATGCCGTCGCCGGTGATGGCGTCGGGGTTCGTGCTCGGACCGAACTCGAGCCACTTGGCGGCGCTGGGGACAAGGTCTTCCCACCCACCTACGGCGTGGACAACAACGCCGAGACGAAGTACGCCACCGAGAAGCGGCGCATCGACAACGAGGATGTCGACTCCGTCGTGCTCGACTCGGTCGCGTCGCAGGCCAATCGCTTCGAGCTGGCGTTGCTCGAAGCGGTGCGGGCGGGTGAACTCGATCTTCCACTCGTGTCAGTGGACTTCCGGGAACACGAGGGCGTCCGCGATCTCGACCTACTTAGCTCACTTGAGGTGCCCCATCGTGTCTACGACGCAATCCTGCGCGACAGCAGCTTGGACGGCCGGCTGTTCCGCCTGTCTGACCCCGGACGGGCCATCACCGAGGCCACACCCCGTAGCGCTGCCGCGCTCTTCCATTACAACCCGGCCACTCTCCTGTTCGGTGGGTGGGATTCCACCGGTCCCAAGGGCGGGAGAGGGTCGAAGTTCGAGCGGGCGATCACCTCGGAGGTTGTCGCCCTCGGCATCCGGACTGGTCGCAAGACCTCGTCACGCATCGACCCTCTCGCAATCGAGACCAAGGCGGCCGAGGTCTACGTGTCCGCCGACCCGGAAGAGGGGTGGACTCTCGATAGGGCGCGTGCGGCCACGGTCAAGGGCAAGGCTCTCCTCGTCAAGAGCGGAGGTGAGGGCCAGGCTGGTCGCCCCTCCCAGGTGAACCACGGCAATGTCACGCCCTCGATCGACGCCAAGGCTGGCGGTGTCACTGCTGACCGGATCATGGCCACTACCGTTCTGTCGTTCGTGGCCCTGCGCCGCCTACGCTTCCCGCTCGACCACCAGGCCACCCCCATTGATCCCACCGCTCGGCGGGACGCGGAGGCCACCGCTCGCACCGCCCTTGCCGCGCTTGGCCTGGCCGCCACGGTGCTGGCTTTCGACGAGGGCTTCGACCTGCGATCGCGGTGCGTCCTGGCACCGACGGGACCGCTCAACTTCGAACTCCTCCACCGGGCCGGGGGTGATCCGACGACCTTCACCCTCGATCGCGAGGAGGCGCTTGCCGTGGTGGGCGAGGCCAGCAGCGCTGCCGCGCGGATCGGCCTCCCGTGGATGGCCGACGAACTCCTGCTCGACCCTGCCGATCGCCTCATCGATCTGGTGACGCGCAGTCGGGCCCTGAGCGAGGCGTCGCCCACCGGAGACGACGAGGGGGAGTAGTCGTGCTCACGATCAGCATCGACCTGCTGACTGGTCGATACGCCGCCACTCGCTTCGACGATCGCAACCGCACCGAGTGGCCCCCGCACCCGGGGCGCGTCTTCTCGGCCCTGGTCGCGGCCTGGGCCGATTCGGACGAGCCTGACGCTGGCGAGCGTGAAGTCCTTGAGTGGCTCGAGACGCTTGGCCCGCCAGAGATCTGCGCCAGCGAGGCCGTTGATCGTGCCGCTGTCACGTTCTACGTCCCCAACAACGAGGCCGGGAACGCGGTCGTGAAGGACCAGACGCGCAACTATGCAGTCGGGTCCGATCTCCGCTCTGCCGTTGTGGAGGCGGAGGCAGCACTCGCGACGGCTAGTGATCCCAAGGTCGTCAAGGCTGCGACAAAGGCGCGGACGGCGCTCGATCGGCATCTCGCCAAGGAGGTCGCCGACTCGGTGAAGGCGGCCGGCCGGAAGCCAAGGGAGTCGGACAGCGTCGTTGCCGATGGCGTCCAGCTGCTTCCGGACGAGCGGGGCCGGCAGCCCCGCACCTTCCCGGTGGCCATTCCCCATGAGCCGGTGGTGTCGCTCTCCTGGCCAGACGCAGAGCCGACACCAGCGCAGCGCGACGCGCTCGACGCCCTGCTCGGACGTGTTGCCAGGCTCGGTCACTCGTCGTCGATGGTGTCGTGCCGCGTGGCGGCCGACGCGCCGGATGCCACGCTCGTTCCTGACGACGAACGCGGCGAGACCCCGATCAGAGTCGTCGGCCCTGGCCTGCTGCGCGAGCTCGAGCTGAGCTTCTCCTCGCACCAGGGCAACGAACCGCGGGTGCTGCCGTCGGTCATGGCCCGTTACCGGAAGGCCGACGAGCAGATGGGCGCGCCGCCCACCTCGGTGTTCGGGCGTCGCTGGATCGTCCTCGAGTTGGGAAGCGGCTCGTCGCTTCCGTTGACGCGGACGCTGGATCTCACCCGAGCGGTGCGGGGGGCACTGATGCACCACGCCGCGCAGCCGCTACCCGAGATCCTCTCCGGTCACCAGCCCGGCGTGGGTGAGACGCCCCCGTCCGAACGCGCCCACACCGCATTCGTGCCCCTTCCGTTCGTTGGTCGCCAGCATGCCGACGGCCTGATTCGCGGCATCGGCATCGTCGTACCACGTGAAGCCACCGAGGATGAGCGGCTTGCCGTGGCTGAGGCTGTCCGCTCCTGGCTCAGCGCCACCGCCGGCCGGTCTGGTCACGTGCAGATGGGGCGGGCGGGAACCCTTGACGTGTCGATCGTCGCCGACGGGGACAGGCCCGCGAGCCTCCGTCCCTGGATGTGGAGCCGGCCGTCGCGACGATGGGCCACGGTGACGCCCGTCGCGCTCGATCAGTTTCCCGGAGGCCTCTGGAGCGCCGATTCATCGAAGCGGGAGGCCGCAGAGGGCCGAGCTGTTGCAGGCGTGAAGCGGGCCTGCACCCACATCGGGCTTCCCGAACCCCAGGAGGTCGTCGTCAGTCGCGCTGCGCCGGTCGTTGGCGTTCCGGCCCTCGGACGCTTCCCGACGTACCGATCCCCCCGACGTCCGACGCCGCGCCCGTGCGCGCACGTCCGACTGTCCTTTGCCGAGCCCGTGCATGGGCCTGTCGTGATCGGTGCTGGCCGCTACTTCGGCTATGGGCTGTTCCTGCCTGCAGACCCACGGGAACCGCGCGTCCCGTGACCCTGACCATCGACGATTTCCCTGGCTTCTTCGAGGCAGTGAACGGCTTCGTGCCGTTCTCGTGGCAAGAGCGGGCCGTCCGAGAGGTCTACGACAGAATCGATTCGGGCTCCTCGCCGTGCTTTCCTTCGCTGTTCGACCTGCCGACCGGCAGTGGCAAGACCTCGCTGATCGACATCGCGGTGTTCCTCCTTGCCCTCGAGGGGACAAAGGAGCCCAAGGAGCGCAGCGTGCCTCGGCGGATTGTCTTCGTGGTCGACCGGCGCGTCGTCGTCGATCAAGCGCACGAGCACGGATGCCACCTGGTCGGGTGCTTGGCGTCGGAGCAGCCCGCCGATCCGATCGTTGGCAAGGTCGCCGCGGCGCTGCGGAACTATGCCGTCGACTCACCTTCGGGCGTGGCGCCGCCGCCGATGTTGGCCACCGTGCTGCGCGGTGGGATCGTCCGCGACGAGCAATGGGCCCGCCGGCCCGACGTACCGACGGTCATCACCTCGACGGTCGATCAAGTCGGCTCCCGCCTGCTGTTCCGCGGCTACGGCCTCAGCAAGGGCATGCAGCCCATCCATGCAGGTCTCCTCGGGGCCGACACGTTGTTCCTCCTTGATGAGGTACACCTGGCTCGGCCTTTCGCCGACACGCTCAAGGCCATCCGCGGCTACCAGGACACATGGCCCGAGGTGGGCGGCCCACGACGCTGGAACATGTGCGAGCTGTCGGCCACCCCTGGTACGGAGACGGATGACGCGTTCTCGCTTGAGTCCGTGGCCGAACTCGATCCCGTCCAAGACGCGGTGCTCGTGAGGCGTCTGGTCGCATCGAAGCCCGTGGAGCTACCTGAGCCCGTGAAGGTGAGCGGCACCGACCGCGGGAAGGCCAACCATGATTTCGCGACCGCACTTGTCGACGCGGCCGAGGGTCACCGCTTGTCCGCTCATGTTCGCAACGTCGCCATCGTGGTCAACCGGGTGGACACGGCGGTCGCAACACACAAGCTGCTGGACGACAGGCGTGACGAAGGTGGCCCCGAAGCAGTTCTGCTGACTGGTCGAATGCGCCCCTGGGACCGAGATCGGATCGTCTCGGAAACGCTTCGCCACCTGACGACCAGATCCGCGCTCGCGGATAACCATCGGGCAGTGACGGTGGTGGCCACACAGTGCATCGAGGCCGGCGCCGACCTGGACTTCGACGCGTTGGTCACTGAGGCGGCCAGCATCGACGCCCTCATCCAGCGGTTCGGTCGAGTAGACCGCGGCGGCGTCCTCGCCGATGCGGACACACCCGCTCCGGGTTCGATCCTCGTCCGATCGACTGATGTGAAGGGCGACGACGACCCCGTCTACGGCGCGTCGATGGCGAACACCTGGCACGCCCTTCGTCGGCTCGACGCGGTCGACTTCGGTTTCGACCGCCTGCCTGGCGGGTTTCTGGGGGATCCTCTCCTGCGGGCAAAGACCCAGCACGCTCCACTGCTTTTCCCGGGCCACCTCGACTCGTGGGTGCAGACATCACCCAGGCCCGATCCCGATCCCGATCCCAAGTTCTGGCTCCACGGCGATGTCGACGCCGACCTTGACGTCACCATCGTGTGGCGGGCTGATCTGACTCGGGAGTTGCTGAAAGCCGCGACAGCACAAGGCCAGCCCGATGAGGATGAGCCGACGTCGGCACTCCTGGCTGTCCGCCAACTCGTCGTGGCGGCCCCGCCATGCGCGCTCGAGTCAGTGGCTGTCCCCCTCTCGGCGGCACGAGCGTGGCTGAGGGGCGGCGAGGCCGTCGCGGTTGCTGACGTCGATGCGCCGGGCGTGACTGGGTACGCCGCTGCAAAGGCACCGGATCGGGAGCTTGCCGTCCGATTCCGAGGCGATGAGTCGGAGGTTGTTAGTGCTCGTGGTCGTCGAGGAGATGGTCATTTGGGGCACGGTTCGATCCGGCCCGGTGACATCCTCATGGTGCCCTCCAACTACGGCGGACTTGGCAACCACGGTTCTTGGGACGTGGCGTCCGAGGAGCGGGTAACCGATCTCACCGAGGTGGCCCAGGCAACGCAGCGCCGCCGGGTGGTCTTGCGTATCACCGACGGCACGATGACGGGGTGGAAGCCCGAGCAGGGCGAACCGCACGAGGTGAGAGCCGCCTGGGATGGAGTCGTCCAGGACCTTGCCGAACCGACGGACCCCGATGTTTCGATGGGCGGGGTGCTGGGCGACTGGATCGGCGCCAACCTTCACCGATTGGAGCCAGGGCCCAGGGAGGCGGCCTTGCTTCTCGCCGATGAACTCGCCAAGCATGGCGGCGAGCTCGGCCGGATCGACCTGGACTCAGTGCACTGGGTGCCCGAGGGGAGTGCGGGCGCCCACTGGTTCGTGGCCTCGATGGCCGCGACACCTGCGATGCGCGATCAGATCGTGGATGCCCTGGCCGGGGATCCGAGGCAATCGGGAGAAGACGGTGAAGCTGGTGGCGGCGCCTCCACAGTCGACTCGGAGCCTGAGACCAGCTCCTTCACCGCCGTCGAGGTACCCCTGGATGACCATCTCTGCGGTGTCGGGGCATGGGCCGATGCTCTCGCTCGCAACTGCGGGCTGTCCGCAGAGTTGGTGCAGGACGTGCATCTCGCCGGCCGGCTCCACGACCTGGGCAAGGCCGACCCCCGGTTCCAGGTAATGTTGCATCGGGGTGACGTCGTCGCTGCCGCCGGATCACCACTGGCGAAATCGTCGATCGACGTCGGCGATCTGCAGGCGAGACGGCGGGCGAGGCGAGACGCCGGCTACCCCCGAGGTGCACGCCACGAGCTGCTGAGCCTGGCCATGATCGGCGAGGTTGACGCGATCCGAGATCAGGCGCACGACTGGGACCTCGTCCAGCACCTGGTGTCCAGCCACCACGGCTACTGCCGGCCCTTCGCGCCAGCTGTCCGTGACGACACACCCGTGATTGGTCGTCACGATTTTGACGGTCGCGAGCTGTCCGCGTGCAGCGCTCATGGCCTGGAACGGCTCGACTCAGGGGTCGCGGACCGATTCTGGCGACTCGTCCGCCGCTACGGCTGGCACGGGCTCGCCTACTACGAGGCCATCCTGCGCCTGGCCGACCACCGGCGCAGCCAGCAGGAGCAAACAGAGGTTTCCGCCCATGCACAGTCGGAGGATGCTCGATGAGCATCTCACTCACTGCCCTGACGGCCACCAACCCGATCGGCTATCTAGCGGCGCTGGGCACGCTGGACGCGGCATCACGGCAGGCTCCGGGTCGTGACGTCCGGCTCTCGTGGGACGAGGGCATCGTGCCGCGGGCACGGCTGCATGGGGTCGACGACGAGGGCGAACTCATCGGGCAGCTCGACCGTGATCGTGCCGAGTGGGCGTCGTCGCCGATCCTGAGCTCCGGGCCGGAGAGAGCAGCCGTGGACGACCTGAAGCCCGCTGCTGACGGCATCACAGCGTGGGCACAACAGATGGACCCGACACCCGTCAACCGGCGCGATGCCTACCAGTTCGAGGCGCTGCTGGCAGAGTTCGCGCTGTCGGGCACCAAGGGCGACGCGAAGCCGACCGCTCTCCACTTCACCGCGGGTCAACAGCGGTTCCTCGTCGCGGTTCGGGAGTTGCAGAGCGAGGTGAGCCCGGATGACCTCCGTGAGGCGTTGTTCGGGCCGTGGACGTACACCTCCACTCACAAGACCTTGGGGTGGGACGGTCGTGGAGAGCGGATCTATGCCCTACGGGGCTTCGACCCCTCCGGCGAGACCCGTCGCGGTGTGCCTGGCGCCGACTGGCTGGGGTTCGTCGGTCTGACCTTCTTCCCGGTGGCAAAGAACGGCGGCGCCGGTCGAGATCAACTCGTGACGGCCTGTTGCACGGGATCCTGGAAGACGGGAACGATGCGCTGGCCGGTGTGGTCACCCGCAATCACCGTAGATGTCATTCGATCCCTGCTCCGCGAGTCGTCTTGGGCACGCGAGCCATCACGCGTCCGAGAACAACGGGGGGTCTTCCGCGTGTTCAACGCGCAGATTCGCCGCAGCGACCAAGGCGGCTACGGGTCGTTCGGACCCACGTCAGAACTGGTGCCGTCGCAGCGAGGTGGCAGCAGCAGGTAGCACGAGCAGATCGGGGACGCGGTCATGTCCGAGTTCGGTCACACGACGCTGCCGGACCTGGTGCCGGCGCGGATGATCAACGAGTACTCCTACTGTCCGCGGCTGTTCTACCTGGAGTGGGTGCAGGCGCTGTTCGCCGACAACACCGACACCGTCGAAGGCCGCTGGCAGCACCGCGTGGTCGATGAGTCGTCAGGTGCCGTGCCACGGCCGGACGACGGCGAGGTCAAGGTGGCCCGGTCGGTGCAGTTGTCGTCGGAGCGCCTCGGGCTCGTCGGCAAGATCGACGTGCTCCAAGGAGGTGGCGCCGACGGCACCGTCGTCCCAGTCGACTACAAGCGAGGATCGCCGCCGGACATCCCGGAAGGCGCGTGGGAGCCGGAGCGGGTCCAGGTCTGCGTGCAGGGGATCCTCCTGCGCGAGAACGGCTACAAGTGTGACCACGGAGTGCTCTACTTCGCCGAGGCTCGGCAGCGGGTCGAGGTCCCGTTCGACGAGGCGTTGGTCGCCCGGACCCTCAAGCTCATCCTCGAGTTGCGGGAGGCCGCCGCGGCGGGAACGCCTCCACCGCCTCTCATCGACAGCCCGAAGTGCCCGCGTTGCTCGCTGGTCGGCATCTGCCTCCCGGATGAGACCAACGCACTCACTGCGCGCAGCGAGGTTCCTCCGCGCCGGCTCATGCCTCACGCATCTGACGCGAGGCCGCTCTACATTACCGAGCAAGGAGCGTGGGTCACCCGGCGCAAAGGCAGAGTCGAGGTGTCGAAGAAGGAGGAGAAGCTCGCCTCCGTCCGCCTCATCGACGTGTCGCAGCTCTGCGTCTACGGCAATGCTCAGGTCTCCACGCAGCTGCTGCGCGAGCTCTTCGCCCGTGACGTGCCGGTGTGCTGGTTCAGTCACGGCGGATGGTTCTCCGGCATGGCGGAGGGCCTGCCGGCCAAGAACGTCGAGTTGCGTCGGCGGCAGGTGATCGTGGCCCACACGGGCTCGCTCGAGATCGCCCGCCGAATCGTCGAAGGGAAGATCCGCAACGGCCGAACGCTGCTGCGGCGCAACACCCGGGACCGCCCGAAGCGAGTGCTGGAGTCACTCAAGGAGCTGGCAGCAAGCGCGGCTCGGGCGCCGAGTATCGAGTCGCTGCTCGGCACCGAGGGCGCGGCCGCACGGCTGTACTTCGAAGCCTTCCCGAGCATGATCGCGGTGGATCGTCGACTTCCCGGGGCAGGGTTCGACTTCACGAAGCGCAATCGGCGGCCACCGACGGATCCGGTGAATTGCCTCCTGGGCTATGTGTACGCCCTACTGGTCAAGGATCTGACCGCGACCGTCTTCGCGGTGGGGTTCGATCCGTACCTCGGCTTCTACCATCGACCCAGGTTCGGCCGGCCGGCCCTCGCTCTTGACCTCGCGGAGGAGTTCCGTCCGTTGGTGGGCGAGTCCACGGTCCTGACACTGATCAACAACGGTGAGGTCGGCCCGACCGACTTCGTTGTGCGGGGCGGCGGAGTGGCGCTGACCGCCGATGGTCGCAAGAAGGTGCTCGGTGCCTACGAACGCCGTCTCGACACCGAGGTCACCCATCCCACATTTGGTTACAAGGTGACGTGCAGGCGGGTGTTCGAGGTTCAGGCCCGTCTGCTCGGGGCACACCTCCTTGACGAGGTGCCTGCGTACGTGCCCTTCATGACGCGGTGAGCCGGCGGCGCTTCGTTGTGGCCTACGACATCCGGGAACCGAACCGGCTGCGGCGTGTGCACGACGTCGTCGCCGGGCATGGCTACGCGATGCAGTACTCCGTGTTCGTGTGCGATCTCAATCCACGGGAGAAGCTCGGCCTGAAGAGCGCGTTGCGCGACGTGATGGATCAGCGCGTTGATTCGGTGGCGTTCATCGATCTCGGTGAGCCGGAGTCGCGTGGCGTCGACGCCTTCGAGTTCATGGGATCCCGCCAGGTGCTTCCGCCGGCGGGAGGCGCGATGATTGTGTAGACCTCCGAGCGGGCACTGCGAGCGCTCCGGTGGCGACACGATTGCCAGGGAGCGCTCGCAACCCGCACACACCGGGGTCGGTCGGTCCTTGACACTCGAAATCGCCGCCTCCTGCGGTGCCCTCTTCGGAGCACCGCTCGAACGCTCCAGAGAAACCCCAGGTCACATGGGGTAAATCTCCCGAGCGGTCCGCACCCCCCTCGGGGGGTGCCTCCATTGCGGCT
>CAYYIA010000027.1:0-1328 GCA_964471875.1 uncultured Acidimicrobiia bacterium | reverse complement strand
GGTCCGCACCCCCCTCGGGGGGTGCCTCCATTGCGGCTACATCCCCGCCGCCAGCACCGCGCCGAACACCACAGGTCCGCACCCCCCTCGGGGGGTGCCTCCATTGCGGCAGTGACCTGCTGGCCCTGGACGCTGAAGGCAACCCTGGTCCGCACCCCCCTCGGGGGGTGCCTCCATTGCGGCGTTTGCAGGGCGTCCACCCGTCAACCCCTACGGGGTGGTCCGCACCCCCCTCGGGGGGTGCCTCCATTGCGGCGAGCATCCCTCCAGAAAGCCGAACACGCGCCCGCCGGTCCGCACCCCCCTCGGGGGGTGCCTCCATTGCGGCAACGCCCCGACGAGGTCGAACAGGGTCCCGGCAGGCAGTCCGCACCCCCCTCGGGGGGTGCCTCCATTGCGGCTCTATAGGGGAGACGCGAGACGCGGTCCCCGACAGGGTCCGCACCCCCCTCGGGGGGTGCCTCCATTGCGGCCTCGAAGCCCTCATCTCGAAGCGAGCGTTCGCGTTGGTCCGCACCCCCCTCGGGGGGTGCCTCCATTGCGGCGGGTTGGCGTCGTTCCTGGGGATTCACACGGGGCGGGGTCCGCACCCCCCTCGGGGGGTGCCTCCATTGCGGCGAGAAGCGGGGGCAGATGTTGGAGTTGGGGGAGCCGCGTCCGCACCCCCCTCGGGGGGTGCCTCCATTGCGGCTGGTGATCGGGTCAGGGATCGGGATGCCGGAGATCGTCCGCACCCCCCTCGGGGGGTGCCTCCATTGCGGCGTGTGGTCCAGGCCCAGGCCGACCCGCACGGTCGCCCGTCCGCACCCCCCTCGGGGGGTGCCTCCATTGCGGCGTGAACTCCACCGTCCGCCCGTTCGTCTTGCCGGCGTGTCCGCACCCCCCTCGGGGGGTGCCTCCATTGCGGCCACATGATCTTCGCCCGGGCACCCGACTCCTTCAACGTGTCCGCACCCCCCTCGGGGGGTGCCTCCATTGCGGCCGGTGGCCGTTCCCCGGTAACGAGGCGGTCGCGCGCGAGGTCCGCACCCCCCTCGGGGGGTGCCTCCATTGCGGCACCTCCTCCCGCCCTCTCTGATGTGTGTTCTGGTGTGGTCCGCACCCCCCTCGGGGGGTGCCTCCATTGCGGCCACGGTGCGGCGGGCGGCGTCGATCATCTCGTCGTCGGGTCCGCACCCCCCTCGGGGGGTGCCTCCATTGCGGCGAATTCGTCGATGGCCAGGATGGCGTGTTCGACCTGGTCCGCACCCCCCTCGGGGGGTGCCTCCATTGCGGCGACGTGGACGACGGCGCGGCGGGGCCTGGTGCGACGGTGTCCGCACCCCCCT
>CAYYIA010000026.1:0-11627 GCA_964471875.1 uncultured Acidimicrobiia bacterium | reverse complement strand
CGCCTTCGACAAGACCGGCACCCTCACCGAGGGACGATTCGACGTGGGCGTGATCACGGTCGTTGGGCGACTGGAGAGGGAAGTGCTGGCGATCGCCGCAGCACTGGAGCGCGCCTCCGAGCATCCTCTTGCCGCCGCCATCGTCGCCACCGCTGAGCACCGTGATGTCGAGATACCGGCTGCGGCGGCGGTGACGGCATCTCCCGGCAAGGGCATCACCGGCACCGTATCCGGAGTCACCTATCGGATCGGGAAGCCGGAGTGGGCCGAGGATCGTGGCCTACGCCTCGCGCCGCCTCTGCGCGAGGCTCTCGATGCCGCGGCACACCGCGGCGACAGCGCGGTGCTCCTTTTCGACGACCAGGCCGTCCTTGGGGTTTTCGCGCTCAGCGACATCGTGCGCCCCACAGCTCGGCGGGCGGTATCCCGCCTCCGACAACAAGGGGTCGAGACCGTGATGATCACCGGCGATGGCGCCGCCGTCGCCGCCACGGTTGCCGCGGAACTGGGTATCGATCGACACCATGCTCGGATACTCCCGGAAGACAAGGCCCGCCTCGTCACCAACCTGAGAGACACGAGCCCGATCGCGTTCGTCGGCGACGGCATCAACGACGGCCCGGCATTGCTGGCCGCCGACCTCGGCGTCGCCATAGGAGCCGGCACCAACGTTGCGATCGAGTCCGCCGACTTGGTCCTCGTCGATGACGACCCCGAGGACGTGGTGCGGGCGCTCAACCTTTCGCGAGCCACCGGCCGCAAGATGACCCAGAACCTGCTGTGGGCCACTGGCTACAACGTCGTCGCGATCCCGCTCGCGGCTGGAGTTGCCGCGGGTGCGGGTGTTCTGCTCGAGCCTGCCGTGGGAGCGCTACTCATGAGCACCTCGACCGTCATCGTCGCCCTCAATGCCATGTTTTTGCGTCGCACCGATCTCACCTAAGGGGGCATGTCAATGGGAAAGCCGAAGCGCAGGCCGGCCGCACGTGCTGCGAAGAAACGACCCTCTCGCCTCCCCTTCATCCTGGCCGGGGCGGCCGTGGTGTCGGTGCTGATCGCCATCGCGGTCGTCGCCGAACCAGACGCCTCGTCGACTCCGGGGAGCCGGGATCCTGCCACGGTGGCGGCTGGAGCAGAGCTCTTCGCCGCCAACTGCGCCGTGTGCCATGGACCGGACCTGAACGGGTCAGGAACAGGTCCGCCCCTGCTTCACCCCTACTACGCCCCGAATCATCACGCCGATGAGGCGTTTCAGCGGGCGGTGGCGTTCGGGGTGGTACCCCACCACTGGGACTTCGGCGAGATGGCGCCGCTTCCCCACCTCACTCGCGAGGACGTCGAGAAGATCATCGCCTTCGTGCGGACCGAACAGGAGTCTGCCGGGGTTTTCGAGGATCCGTCCCACTGAGCGTGACTACGTACCGACCCGCCGGTGATGCTCCGTGAGGGAGTGGGCGTCCTCGTGACCGCTGGGATCGATGTGCACCAACGCCTCGACGCCGAAATCGAACCCATGCAACAACTCGTGGGTGACCGCCTGGGCGATCTCGTGGCCGTGGCGAACCGGGATGTCGGGGTCGACTGCTGCGGTGAGCGTGATGAGCAGGCGATGGCCGTGCCAGCGCAACCGAACATCCTCGACCCCACGAACGCCGTCGACGTCGCGAGCGATCCCCTCGGCCTTCTCTACCAACGCAGGATCGACGCCGTCGAGAAACCTCCCGAAGACCCGCATCGCAGCGTTGCGCAGCAGCAACAAGATCATCGCGGCCACCACCAGGCCGGCCACCGGATCCACCCAGTCCGCCCCGAGGGCCGAACCGACACCCGCTGCGACCACCGCCAGCGAGGTCAACGCGTCGGCCCGGGCGTGGTGCCCGTCGGCAACGAGGGCCGCCGAGGCGATACGCCGGCCTACCCGCATCCGATACCTGGCCACCACCTCGTTGCCGAGGGTGCCGATCATCCCGGCCGCGATGACCCAGGGCACGTGATCGAGTGGCCGCGGATCGGGGAGGCGCCGGATCGACTCCCAGGCAACACCGCCTGCCGAGACGGCAATGGCCATCACGATCACGAGGCCGGCGAGATCCTCGGCCCGGCCCAGTCCGAAGGTGAACCGCTTCGAGTGCTGGCGACGCCCCAGGGAGAACGCGATCCACAGCGGGACCGCCGTCAGGGCATCGGTGACGTTGTGCAGGGTGTCGGAGAGGAGCGCCACCGAACCGGTGAACACCACGATGACGCCCTGCACGATTGCCGTCGCCCCGAGTCCGGCCAGTGACAACTTGGAGGCACGAACCCCGGCCGCACCCGAATCCGCCAGGGGCTCGAAGGGGTGGTCGTGCGAGTGGGTCAGCCGACGACGAAGACGGTCGAGTAGTCCCTCACCCGTCTCGTGTTCATGGTCATGATCATGATCGTGTTCGTCGGGGTCGAGATCGGAGGACATGCCCTCCCGCACCTTAGGGCATGGCCAAGCCTCGATCCGGCCCGAAGCGCGTCTCTCGTGCCCGCCGCCTACTCCGTGACGGTGAGCACGAACTCGCCGCTCGGGTGCACGGTGCACAAACCGGTGAACTCACCCGCCGAGGCGAACCGCTGGGTGAGCGTCTCGCCGGCACCGACGAAGAACGGCCCGATCAGGTGGTTGCGATCGTCCTCGTTGACGATCCGCATCACCTCGCCGACCTGCACCACCATCTCCCCGGGCAAGATCTCCACCGCCTCCCCGGCGTCGAAGCGGGCACCGGTGCCGAGGGGGATCACGTACTCGTAGTCGGCTTCCATCGCGGTCGGATCGTCCACCACCAGGGCACCCTCGCGCGCATCGTCGTTCCCGCAAGCGACGACGGCCGCCCCCAGCATCACCACCAGCACGCTCACACGCACCAAGCTCATGCGCGCACCTCGGCGACGACCACGACCTCACCGGCGTGCTCGAAGGTGAGCGTCACCTCGAAGGTCTGTCCGGGGATGAGCGGGGCGCTGAGCCCCATGAGCATCACGTGGTACCCACCGGGTTCGAAGGACACGGTCTCGCCGGCACCGACGTGCACCGATGCCACCGGCTGCATGGTCATGGCCCCACCCATGTCGCCCATGTCGTGTCCGGCCATGGTGGAGCCGCCCATGTCGTGAGACATCGTGGTCGTCGTCGCGTCGACCGCCACGGTCTCGTGGAGCTCGGCGCTGGCGGCGATGTCCGACGACACCGCTACCCCGATCAGAGCATCGCCCGACTCGCCGGCGGTGATGTCGAAGTACACGACTCCCGCGGCCTGGGTGGCTGCTGAGGCGCGCGACCACACGTCGGTGACCGTCACCGCCCCGTGTTGGGCGTCATCGTCACCGCAGGCGGCCACCGCTAGGACCAGGGCCGCGGTCGCAGCCATCACCGAGATTCGAGACTCACGCATTGTCCAACTCCCTCAAGAGATACTTCAGGTCGGCAGCAATGTCCTCCGGTTCCGTACCGAACGGCCACATCAGTCTCAGGAGACCCTGGTCGTCGATGGCATAGATCCAGGCGGAGTGGATCACTTCGACGTACCCGTCGGCGTTCGTCGAGACGTCGTACGAGACCCCCAACGGTGCCGCGACGGTCGCAAGGCGCTCCGGATCATCAGTCCGCAGACCGTGCCCGTCGGCGAAGAAGGCATGGATATACGCGGTCATCACTGAGTCGTTGTCGCGGTTGGGATCGACGGTGGCGAAGGCGACATCGACCCGGGCAGCACGATCCTCGCCGATCTGGCGCAACGCCGATCGGATGTCAGAAAGCGACGTGGGGCAGATGTCGGGGCATCCGGTGTAGCCGAAGTACAGGAGCAACAGGTGCCCGGGCTCGGCGCGGAAGGCGAAATCGGCGCCACCACCGGTGGACTCGGGGAGGCTCAACGCCCCGACATCGGGTGCCGGGGTCCGTACCAGGCCCGCCGGCACGTAGGGGGTGTCATCGCCGCAGGCCACGAGCAGTGCCGAGGTGAGGAGCACGCCGATGGCCAGGCGAACGCTCCGAGCGAGAAGGTGGTGCATGGGGGTCATGTTACGAAGGACGGGAGACCATCCCTGGGGCCGAAAGCCCTACGACGTCCGCCGTATTGCCCACCGCCGGAGCGCCGGGCCCGTCGATACGCTGTCGTTCCGTGTCAACCCTCCCCCAGCCTCCTGCCGTCCACGATCTCACCTGGCGCCCCTGGACTCTCGACGACGCCGAAGCCCTGGCCCGCCACATGCTCCGCGTCGATGCCGCCGAGCACCTCGACTCGGTCCCCGGAACCGAGTTGTACCGGTGGCTCCTCGTTCAGGATGGATTCGATGCGGAGACCGACACCCTGGCCGGGTTCGATGCCACCGGCGAAGTACGCGCCGAGGTGAAGGTGTGGGCCCCGGTGACCGAAGCCGGTGCCAGGGCGTTCATCTGGCTGGACGCCGCGCCTCCCGCCACCGACCTCCGAGCCTTCCTCCTTGCGTGGGGTGAGGCGCGGTCGCGCCAGATACTCGAGGCCATCGACCCCTCCCTGGAGCGGGTGATCCGCGTCGGTGCCGAGGAGCATCGCACGGAGTTGCGTGCCCAGATCGAGGCGGCGGGGTTTCCACCCGCCCGTTCTTGGGTCGTGATGCGTCGGTCGTTGACCGACTTGCCCGAACCGCCCCCGCTCCCCGAGGGTGTTCGGATCGAACCCTGGTCGGAGGTACTCGACGAGGCGGCGCGCCTCGCCAGCAACGAAGCCTTTGCCGACCACTGGGGAAGCCAACCGATGTCCCAGGAGATGTGGCAGGGGATCTACCGCAACTCGGAGGTGTTTCGGCGCGACCTGTCCTTCCTCGCCGTTGCGGGAGAAGACGTGGTCGCACTCTGCCTGGCCGAGGTATCGGAAGAGAACAACACCCACCGCGGCATCGCCGAGGTGTATGTAGACCGAGTCGGAACCCGTCGCGCCCACCGCCGGTCCGGGATTGCATCACACCTCGTGGTACGCACCCTCTCGGCCGCAGCCGCAGCGGGCCTGGAGTCGGCGGCGCTCGATGTCGATGAGACCTCGCACACCCAGGCCACGGCGGTGTATCGGCGCCTCGGCTTCGAGGTGGCGGAGCGCTCGATCACCTACGTCAAGACGGTGTGACTCCCGGGTGCTGAGCGAGATCCGCGACGGGCTTTTCGTCGCGCGCCACGATGCGAAAGGCCTGGCCACTGTGGACCATCAGCAGGTCGCCCACGTTTGCCTCCGGCGTGAAGGCCAGGCCCACCCTCTTGGCGGTGCCCTCACGGGTCACCACGCCCCAGCGCTCGACGCCGTCACCGTGGGCCTCGATGAGGAGGACGATCTCGGGGAGGCACATGGTTCAGTCCTCCAGGTCGACGGAGAGCAGCATCACCCGCTCGTCGTCGTGGGTGGGAACGGTTCCCTCGGTGAGGGTGCGGCGTTCCACGATCACCTCGGCACCCTCCACGATGGTTCCGCGGGCGTGCCAGGCCACCTGAGCCACGAGGCTCTCCGAGTCGAGGTGCGACGCTCCCCCTACCTCGATGCGCATCGAACGCACCCGCGTGGCACCCTGCTCGACCGCGACGACCCCGGCGGTGCGCACCAGATCGGATGCCACGCCGCGCTCATGCATGGCGAACCACCTCGGCGACCGCCGCCACCGCCCGATCGAGCGCAGCCGAAACCGGATCCGACAGCGTCCCACCCTCGAAGCAGGCCCCTTCGACCCCGACCACTACGACGCGCTCGGGGAGGGTCCCCAGTGCGGCGGCAAGTTCGATGGCGGACTCGGCGCCGAAGCCATGGGTGGAGGCACCCACCCGGCTGCGAGGATCGGAGGACACTCCCGGCTCCCACACGGTGACCGAACCGGGGTCTCCGCCCCCTCGGGTGGCGTCGATGAGCAGCACGTTGTGCGGCCCAGAAAGCAGTTCGGCGACCTCGAATGGGTCGCCGTCACCGATCACATGATCGATGCCCGGCATGCCCCGGACCCGTGCGGCGACCACCGAACCCACTCCATCGTCTCCGCGCATCGGGTTTCCGATCCCGATCACGGTCCAGGGTTCAGCCACGATCCACCTCGAGATGGAGGAAGTGGGTGGCGCAGGAGATGCAGGGGTCGTAGTTGCGGATGCTCTGCTCGAGAACGATCCGCAGTTTGTCATCGGGTTCTTCGATGTGGGCCTGCAGCACCAAGCGGAGGTCCTCTTCGATGGACAGTTGGTTCTGAGCAGTGGGGGGCACGATCTGAGCGTCGGTGATCAGCCCCTTGCCGTCGAGGCGGTAGCGGTGGAACAACGTGCCGCGCGGTGCCTCGCTGGCTCCGCAGCCCTCACCCGCCTTCTCGGTGAAGGCAACCGCCGGGCCGGACGGCGCCCGGTAGTGATCGATGATCGCCAGCGCCTCATCGACGGCATGCAGCAACTCCACCGCCCGCACCACGATGCTGCGGAACGGGTTGGTGCACGGAGCAATGAGTCCCACCTCGTGCGCCGCAGCGGCGGCGCCGGGGCTGAGCAGATCGGCATTGAGATTGAACCGCGCCGTCGGACCGACCTCGTAGTTGGCCCGGGTCTTGATCCGGGAGTGCAGGGCGTTGGAACGCTTGACGTGCTCTTCGATGAACCAGTCGTTCCACTCGCTCACCGGGATGTTCATACCGGCGGTGGACACAACCGTCTTGCCCAGCATCGGGTACTCGTCGGGGTAACGCGTGGATACCCACTCGACGGTGCGGGTGACGTCCGGCATCGGGAACGTGGCCACCAGCTTCACGGTCGCCAAGGCGTCGTCGCGGATGCGATCCAACTCGGTGGCGAGGTGGTCGAGTTCCTTGCGCGTGGGCAGCCGGTACCAGCCCCCCACCTTCACGTTGACCGGATGGATCTCCCGTCCGCCCAGGACCCGGACGATCTCGTTGCCGACCTTCTTGATCCGCAACCCCATGGTGACGACATCGGGATGGTCCTTGGCCAGGGTGATCCCCGACTCGTACCCGAGGAAGTCCGGAGCATGAAGCAGATAGATGTGCAAGGCGTGGCTCTCGATCCACTCGCCGCAGTAGAGCAATCGGCGCAGGTCGCGCAGTGCACCATCCACGGTGACGCCAAAGGCCTGCTCCATGGCGTGCACCGAGGACATCTGATAGGCCACCGGGCAGATGCCGCAGATGCGGGCCGTGATGTCGGGGGCCTCGGAGTGGTGGCGGCCGCGCATGAAGGCCTCGAAGAAGCGCGGTGGCTCGAAGATGCTGAACTCGACGTCCTGGACCTTGCCGCCGCGCGCCACCACCTTCATTGCCCCCTCACCCTCGACTCGGGTGAGGTAGCCGACCTCGATCGTGCGGACCTTGTCAGAGGGCACGGACGGCCTCCTGGAACTCGGGGGCGCCGACGGTGAATCCCTTGAGCGCCCTGATCAACTGCGGCCGTGGCACCCCGGCAGCATCCCATGCCGTGGCCAGCGAGGCGACGTTCGGCGTCGAGCAGGGTCCGAAGCATCCGTAACACCCGCGGGCGTAGGACGGGCAGATGGCGCCACAGCCGGCCCGCACCACCGGACCGAGGCACGGCGTACCGTCGGCGACGAGCACGCACACCGTCCCCCGTGCCTTGCACTCGACGCACACCGGGTGCGAGGGGAGATCGGGGCGACGGCCGGCGACCACCGCCGTGATGGTTTCGACCAACTGCTCCTTGCTCACCGGACATCCGTAGAGGGCGAGGTCGACCTTCACGTGATCGGAGATGGCGGTCGAGGTCGCCAACGTGTCGAGATACTCGGGGTGGGCGTACACCTGTGACGCGTAGATGCCGACGTCGGCCATGTTGCGCAGCGCCTGGATGCCACCCGAGGTGGCACAGGCTCCGATGGTCACCAGGACCTTGCACTCCTCCCGGATCTCCTTGATTCGTGCGGCATCGTGGGGGGTCGTCACCGACCCTTCGACGAATCCGATGTCGTACGGCCCGGGCTCGCGCAGCGTGCGGGCCTCGGGGAACTCCACGAGGTCGATCGTGCCGAGAATGGCGAGCAGCTCGTCCTCGGCGTCGAGCACCGAGAGCTGGCAGCCGTCGCACGAAGCGAACTTGAAGACGGCAACGCGAGCGGTCATGCCTCTCTCACCTCCATGAGGCCGGCCACACGGTCATAGGGCACCACAGCACCCTCATGGCAGGCGAACAGCGACCCCAACTGGCAGTGGCCGCACAACCCGACGGCGCACTTCATGTTCCGCTCCACGGAGACGAAGAGGTTGCGGCTCGGCAACCCGAGACGCTGCAACTCGATCGCCGTGAACCGCATCATCACCTCGGGGCCGCACACCATGGCGGTGGTGCGGGTCGGTTCCACGTCGAGATGCGGGATCAGACGCGTGACGACGCCAACCGAACCTCGCCAGTTGTCCGCGGCGGCATCGACGGTGACCTCGACATCGAGGTCGAAGCGGGCCCTCCACTCCGCCAGCTGCTCGGGATAAAGCAATTCGCCAGGACGGCGCGCACCCACGAGGATCGCCACCCGCCGATAGGCCCCGCGGTCGGCCATGACGGCGAGGATTGCCGGACGCAGCGGTGCCAGGCCGATGCCGCCGGCGACGATCACGAGGTCGCCACCACGAGCACGCTGCAACGGCCACCCGGTGCCGAACGGCCCGCGCCATCCGATGTGGTCGCCTGGCTTCAACGCACCGATGGCGGCGGTGACAGCGCCGACACGCCGCACGGTGTGTTCGACGATGTCTGATCGGTAGGGATCCCCACTGAACGAGATCGCCGACTCCCCCACCCCGAACGCATACACCATGGCGAACTGGCCGGGCACGAAGCCGCGGCCGCCGCCGGCCAGCGTCACCGTGGAAGTGTCGGCGGTCTCTCTGCGAACCGCCAAGACCTCCCGGGTCTCGGGTGCGAACAGGCGAATGGGGTCACGCGCGGGGTCCATATAGATCCATCAGTTGGAGACGGGTTGCCTGAAGGCGGTCGGCCACGAGGAAGAACATCTTCTTCGTGAGTGCGTATCCGAAGCGCGGATCGGCATCGGCTGCAGCACGCAACTTGGCAGCATCGAGGGCGACCGCGGTGACGTCGCTGGCGGCACGGGCATCGAAGGCCCAGCGGTAGGGCGGGATGAGCCATGACCAACCGAGAACATCTCCCCCATGAATGGTCTGGAGCAGCGTCTCCTTGCGACCCGGTGGAGTCGTCTCGATCTGCACGTCACCCGAGGTGAGCAAGTAGCAGCGAGTGGCGAGGTCGCCGGTGGTGAGTATCCAGTCGCCCTTCTTCCACGACACCTCACCCAGCGAGCACTCCTCCATGATCGCGAGGCTGGACGAGTCCAGGTCACGAGCGCAGCGATGAGTGCGCAGCTTGTTCTCAGACATGTGCAGTGCTCCTCTCGATCGCCGCCGCCACTTCCTTGCGGATGTCGATGCCGACCGGGCACCACACGATGCAACGCCCGCATCCGACACACCCCGCCGTGCCGAATTGCTCCCACCACCAGGACACCTTGTGTGAGATCCACTGCCGATAGCGGCCGGAGATCGAGGCCCGCACCGGACCACCGTGCATTTCGGAGAACCACGGGGTGAAGCACGAGTCCCACCGCATCACCCGATCCGCAACCGTCGCCGTGGGATCGGTGCGGTCCACCACGGTGATGCAGAAGCAGGTCGGACACACCGCGGTGCAGTTGCCGCAGGCCATGCACCGGGTGCCGATCTCCTCCCACCCGGCTCCCATTGGCGTACCCAGCGCCGCCCGGGCGGTCTCGGGGGCAAAGGCCACGGGCATGTCGGCGGCGACCTTGGCCACCAGGGCGTTCGCCGCGGCGATGTCCGCCTCAGAGGCGGGCGTCGTGGTCAACCGGGCGAGAAGCGCTGCCCCCCGCTCGGATGCGGCGGTGGCGATGAACCGCGCCTTGGGTTCGAGGACCTCGGTGAGGACCAGGTCGGCGGCGCTCTCGGGAACGTCGGGACCGGTACCCATGGTCGTGCAGAAACACGTCGGCAGCGACGATGTACACCGCAGCGAGATGATGAGGTCTCCCTCGCCGAGGGGACGGCGAATGGCCTTCGCCAGGACACGCGCACCAGCGAGGTCGCACGCCCTCACTCCGAAGAAGGCCACCGGGCCGGTGGATTCCTCGACCACCACCGACCCGGTGAACCCGTTGCTTCCCCGCTCACCGTGCCAGATGACCCGCTGCGAGGGATGTTGCCAGCGCTTCAGCGACTCGGGGCCGCCGATCGATCCGAACATCGACGGCGAAGGGACGATTCTCGTGCGGCCGGGTCCGACTTCGAGGGCGACGCCGACTGCAAGCTCATCGAGGTCGGAGATCTCGGCAAGGGTGACCGTAGCCCCAACCCGGGAGGGGGCCACGATGCGGAACCCGTCCTCGCGGAGCATGGTGAGGAGGGAGCGAACACCCTCTGGCGTAATGGATCGCCGTTCCATGTCGTCACCAGCATGGAGAGCACTTCGGCTTCGCGCCAGGGCCGGTTGTCCGCGTTGCGTCATCCATTCGGCAGCCTGCCGTTGTGTCACGACCTCACTAGCGTCGCGGCGTGGATCACGTCCGCCGGCTCTCCCGACCCGTCTTGCGCAATCCCCGAGCCCTGCTCGCCTGGGAGGGGTGGAACGACGCCTGCGACGCCGCCTCGGGTTCGGCGGCGTTTCTCCTCGCCCAACTCGACACGCCCGAGCCATTCGCGGTGATCGAACCCGAGGAGTTCTATGACTTCACGGTGCGGCGCCCCCGAGTCCAGGCTGACGACGGCGGCACCCGTCGCCTCACCTGGCCGACCACCAATGCCTACGCCGTTCCCTCGGGCGCCAACGACCTGATCGTCGTCACGGGTGAGGAACCCAACCTCCGCTGGAAGACCTACACCCGCACCCTCGCCGGTCTTCTCGCCGAGACCGATGTCGAGCTGGTGGTGACCCTCGGGGCCTTCGTGGGACAGATCGCTCACACCCTGCCGGTACCGATCATCGGGGTCGCCACCGACCCCGACCTGGTCGAACGCCACGGTCTGCTCACATCCCGCTACGAGGGTCCGACCGGCATCGTCGGGGTCATGCTCGAGGCGTGTCGGGAAGTGGGCATCCCGGCCATAAGCCTGTGGGCGGCCGCCCCCCACTATCTGGCGGCCAACCCGAACCCCAAGGCGATGCACGCCCTGCTCCGCACTGCGCGCCGGATCCTCGAGGTCGATCTCGACCTCGACGAGCTGGAGCAGATGGCGACCGACTTCGAAACCAGGGTCGACGAAGCGATGGCCGACAACGAGGAGTTCGTCGGCTACGTGCGTCGCCTCGAGGAAGAGGGCGACGCCGCCTCGGTCATCGATCCCGCCCGCTCCGCCCAGATGATCACGGAGATCGAGGACTTTCTGCGGGGAAGGAACTAGCGGCTACCAGCCGCCCGCTACCGGCTTCCCGCTTCAGAGTTCGTTACCCGTTTCCCGATACCCGTTACCCGTACCCGATCCGCTGACTACCGCTCCACCTCCGTGGCCGGGATCGTTCCCCCGTTCCAGAGGGTGCGGGTGCCGAGCGGGCCGCCGAGCCTGGCCTCCGCGTGCACCATGGTCGCACCGCCGACGCAGAGGTCGCCAAACGG
>CAYYIA010000025.1:0-11742 GCA_964471875.1 uncultured Acidimicrobiia bacterium | reverse complement strand
GATGCGATCGTGATGCCCGGCTTCGTCGACACCCACCGCCATGCTTCTGAGTCGCTCTTTCGCCACGGTGCCGGCGAGGCAACCGCCGCGCAGCCGCAGCGCTTCGGCAGCGACGACGTCTATGCGGCCACATTGCTCGGCCTGCTCGGTGCCGTCGATGCCGGGATCACCGCCGTCGTGGACTGGTGCGCGGTCGGCTCGAATGCGGAGACCACCACGGCCGCACTGCAGGCGCATCGCGATGCCGGCGTGCGCTCGGTCCTGGTCCACGCCGCCACCGCCGGTGAGGACTGGTCGGCGGGACTCCGCCGCGTCGCTGCGGCCGAGCCCGGACCGCTCACCACCGTCGCCGCCGGGTCGGCGGATCCCCGACACGGCAACCTCGATGTGATCGCAGCCGACTGGACGCTGGCCCGGGAGTTGGGCATGCGCATCCACGCCCACGCCGGGTCGACGACGGCCGAGGCCGGGGTGGCCGCCGGCCTCGCACAGCGTGGCCTGCTCGGGGCGGATACCACGCTGATCAACTGCACCCACCTGGGCGACGCCGACTTCGATGCCATCGCCGCCGCCGGGTGCGGCGTGGCGCTGGCGCCGTCGAGTGTGATGGCGGCCGGTGCCGGGGCACCCCCGATCCAGGGCCTGGTGGATCGGGGGATTCGTCCCGGTCTCGGCGCCGAGTCCGAACGGTTCACTCCGGGCGACACCTTTGCCCAAATGCGAGCGGTGATCTCGGTGCAGCACGCCACGGTCTTCGAGCGCAAACTCGCCGGCAAGGCCGGCCTGCCCAAGTTGCTCACCACCCGAGACGTGATCCGGTACGCCACGGTCGATGGGGCGGCGGTGGCCGGTCTGGCGACGGGGGTCCTCGAACCGGGACGGCCTGCCGACGTGATCGTGCTGAGCACCGACCGCCCCAACATCCATCCCATCAACGACCCCATCGGCGCCGTGGTGTGGGGAATGGACACCTCGAACGTCGAGTGGGTCTTTGTCGGGGGATCGGCGCGCAAGCGCGCCGGTGAACTGGTCGCCGACTCCGTTGCGGTGCGGGGCCTCGCCATGGCAGCCCGGGATCGCATGGTCGTCGCCGCCGGGAGCACGCCATGACGGCGGTGCGCACTCCGTCGTCCCTGCTCACCTCGATGGTGGTGTCGTCGCGCTACGTGCCGGCCTACCTGGCCCTCGTCGTGTTGGTCATCGTGGCAGCCATCTGGGTGCCGCAGACCCTGGAGACTCCGGCGCTGTCCGCCATCGCTCCCTTTGGCGCCCTGCTCGGGATCGCCGCCTTGGGGCAGATGCTCGTGGTGATGACCGGAGGCATCGACTTGAGCACGCCCGGCATCCTGACGCTCTCGGCGATGATCATGGTGGGCGTGTCCGAGGGATCGGACGACCGCATCCTCGTCGCGCTCTTCACCGCCATGGGGGTCGCCGCAGTCATCGGACTGGTGAACGGCATCCTCATCGGCGGGCTGAAACTCAATCCGCTCATCGTCACCCTCGCGGTCGGCCAGGTGGTCATCGGGGTGGTGAGCCGTTACGTGCGCACGTTCCCGGTGCAGAGTGCCGTACCCGAGGGCATGTCCGACTGGACGGTGCGCCGCATCTTCGGCGTCAGCCCGATCTTCTGGATAGGACTGCTCGTGACATTCGCGGTGATCGTCGCCATCCGCTACACCACCGTGGGTCGCCGCTTCCAGGTGGTGGGGGCCAACCCGGTGGCGGCGCAGGTCGTCGGCGTGCGGGTGACGATCAACCAGATCCTCGTGTACGTCGTGGCGGCGGTGCTCTACGCCACCGCGGGGGCAGCGCTCGCCGGGTTGCTGCGCAACCCGGGCGTCAACATCGGCTCGCCCTACCTGCTGGGCCCGATCGCCGCCGTCGTGATCGGCGGCGCCTCGCTCACGGGCGGACTGGCGAGTCCGCTGGCGACATTCGTGGCAGCTCTGTTCCTCACCGGCCTCAATCAGGTGATGCGTGCGCTGGGCCTGGCGACTGCCTTGCAGTTCGTGGTCTTCGGCGCCGTGATCATCGGGGGCATGTTGATCTCGGGCGACCGGATCATCAAGGGGATCGAACAGGTGCTGCGCGATCGGCGCGGCCCGCGCCGCACGCGGCGGCCGCGGTCGGATGGTGACGCGGAAGGGGGTCTGGCATCGCGCAGCGAGATCTGACATCACGGAAACGACGATGGCCACAAGGCCAAAAGCAGGAGGGGAAATGAACAGACTGACACGGACGATCAGCATCATGGCCGTACTGGCCGTGGTCGCTGTTGCCTGTGGTGACGACGACACGGCAACCACGGTGGCGCCGACGACGACAACCGCGGCCGGCGGGTCGCTCTCCGACTTCGGAGAGAATCCCGATGGTGCGGATGAGGCACTGATCACCAAGGCGCTCGGGCCGGTGGATCCGTCGGACGCGGCGAGCTGGGACATCATCCGAGCCGCCATCGCTCGTGCCGACCAGGACCTGGACCAGGCCACGATCGACAAGGCCATGGAGTGCTGGAGCAACCAGACGTGTGACACCGGAACCGGCGGCGAGCTGGTGATGGGGTACGCCGACGGTGGTGGTGACACGGTGAACGTCTGGCGTGGTGTGAGCCACATGGAGGCCATCCTCCAGGCCCTCACCTATCCGGAGATCGGTTCCATCGTCTCCACGGCTGCCAATTTCGACCTCGATCCCGAGGTGCACGCCAATCAGGTGCGATTCCTGATCCAGAGCGGTGTCGACTTCATCGTCGGGTATCCCGACGTGGGTGTCGCCCTCGCCGCGGCCGTGCTCGAAGCCGAGGCGGCCGGCATTCCCTACATCTCGTTCTCGGCGGGCTACGTCGGCCTGCCCGGACAGGAAGGCGCCCTCGATCCCGGCACCGACTACACGTCGGTGGTCGGTGAGGACCTCTGCGCGCTCGGCAACAGCTTTGCCGAAGTCCTGAACGAGGGTGTCGGCGCCGGCTCGGTCGGCATGTTGGGAGGCACGCCGGGCAATGCCCTGACGCTCGGTTGGCAGCGCTGCACCACGGCCGCTCTGGCGGACGGTGTGGAGCTGGTCAATCCTCCGGCCAACGAGAACTCGACCACCGGTGACACCTACTGGGTGAACTCGTTCGCCCTGGAGGCGGTGCGCGGCATGCTCACCACCAATCCCGACATCATGGGATGGGTGTACGAGTACTCGGACGGACTGTTCACTGCGCTGCAGGCCTACGACGAGTTGGCCATCCCCGTGGAGAACCTGACGGTGGCTCTGCGCACCGACGAGCAGACGCTGTTCTGCGACTGGGTGGAGCGCAATGAGCCGACCTACACCATCTGGTACTCGGCGGGAGGCAACTTCCAGTCGCGCGTCGGTGTGACGGCGGCGATGCTGGCCCTTGCGGGTGCCGAGGTGCCCGGCCAGATCATCGTGCCTCACGTGATGCGTCAAGTGACTGCGGCCGACTGCAACCCGGACCGGGTGAATGCGGTCGTGTCGGGCACCTCGCTGGTGCCGGATGCCGTGTTGGCCCTGATGTACGGCGAGGGCTGATAGGTAGCTAGCGAGCGCCGAGGAGAGTCGATGGACACGGGCCGCGTTCTCGAGATCGAGGGGGTGTCGCGCCAATTCGGTGCGGTGCGAGCGCTGACGAACGTCAGCTTCGACTGCCGCGCCGGTGAGGTGCATGCCCTCGTGGGCGAGAACGGTTCGGGGAAATCGACTCTCCTCGGCATCGCATCTGGATTCGTCGAGCCCGACGTGGGCACGGTGAGGATCGGAGGCGAAGCGTTGCGGCGCGACTCACCGGCCCTCGCCCGGCGTCTCGGGCTCGCCATCGCGTACCAGGATGGCTCGTCGGTCCTGGCCGAACCAGTCAAGAACAACCTCTACTACGCCGCGCCCCCTGATGGGCGGCCCAGCTACCGGCGTCGCAAGAAGTGGGCAAGGAAGGTCCTCGCCGAGTTCGATCTCGACATCGAGCTGTTCCCCGACGTCCCTGCCGGCTTTCTCACCATGGCAGAGCGTCAGATGTTCGAGGTGGCGAAGGCTCTCGTCACCAATCCCCGGGTCCTGCTCCTCGACGAGCCCACGACGGCTCTGGGACCCGATGAGGTCGCGGCCCTCCACCGCACGGTCCTGGCGTGCCGGGATCGGGGGATGGGTGTGGTCTACGTGAGTCACCGCCTTCCCGAGGTGCTCGAGGTGGCCGACCGGGTGACGGTGCTGCGTGATGGACAGCACCAGGGCACCTTCGATGCGAGGACGACCACTGAGGCGGAGCTGGTCGAACGCATCGTCGGACGGCCCTTCGAGTCTGCCTTCCCACCTGCGGCCGCCCGCAGTGGAGAGGCGAACGAGGTGCTCGTGGTCGATGGGCTGCAGGGTCAGTCGTTCGGGCCGGTCAGTTTCACGCTGCAGCGCGGCGAGGTGGTCGGGATCGCCGGAGCCGAGGGCAACGGACAGCCGCAGCTCTTCGACTGTCTCGCAGGCCGCATCCCGCCGCGGGCCGGGCGCGTCGTCTGCCAGGGAAGGGAGTTGACCCTCATCTCCACCCATGAGGCGGTGAGCGCCGGGATGATGCTGCTGCCGGGTGATCGCAAGGTCGAGGCCCTGATGGGGGTTCTCGGGGTGAGGGTGAACGCCACCGTCCAGTCGCTGCGCCGGTTCTCCCGCCTCGGGCTGCTGCGACGGCGCGCCGAGCGCGCTGCGGTGACGGGTCTCGTCGATGAACTGGCGATTCGCACCCCGTCGCTCGATCAGCCGGTCCAGTTCCTCTCCGGAGGAAACCAGCAGAAGGTGTCGGTCGCCCGGTCGTTCCTCAAGGACCCGGCCGTGATCCTGGCGTATGAACCCACCCAGGGGGTCGATGTCGGCTCTCGATTGGACATCTACCGGGCGCTCCGGCAACGCAGCGATGCCGGAGCGGCGATTCTGGTCAAGTCGAGCGATCCGATCGAGCTCTCCGGACTGTGTGATCGGGTGTTCGTCATGTCGCGGGGGACGATCGTCGAGGAGATCCCCGGCGACGAACTCGACGAGGTCCGCATCGTCGAGGCCATCGTGCGCGGCCCCGGCATGTCGAAGACCGCCAGATCGCCGCTCGGGGTCGCGATGCCCAAGGCGCCGTCGAAGGCTGGCAAACCGTGACCACCACGTCGCGCGCCGATCGGATGCGTCAACTGGGCCGGAAGGTGGTGCGCAATGCGCGTGACCGCAACAAGTGGCGCAAGATCGTCAAGGTGCGCCTGTGGATGCCGGTGGCGCTCCAGGTCTTGCTGATCGTCGCTCTGCTGCTCTACACGAACAGCCGGTTCAACGGGTTCATCAACCGCTCGAACATCACCACCATCCTGATGCTCGCCGTCCCGCTCGGCCTGGCGACGATGGCCCAGACCCACGCGATCCTCGTCGGGTACCTCGACCTGTCGGTCGGAGCCATGATCAGCCTCGGGGTCGTGATCGGCTCATTCATGATCGGAGCCGATGCCTCGACGGGGGAGATCCTGCTGGGCCTGGCGGTGATCCTCGCGTGCGGTATCGGTCTCGGATTGGTCAACGCCACACTGATCCGTGGCGTGAAGATCCCGTCGCTCATCGCCACCCTGGCCACCCTGAGCATCCTCGATGGGATCTCGCTCACCTTGCGGCCGACGGCGCAGGGCGTGATCAGCCGCGACCTGGTGTCGTTCCTCCGATCGAGTTGGGGTCCGATCCCGATCGCGTTCCTCCTGCTCCTGGTGGTCGCCGCGCTGCTCGATCTGTGGTTGCACGCCTCGGGCTCGGGACTCGAAGTGCGCGCCGTCGGGTTCGATGAGCGGTCTGCCAAGCGTGGCGGGATCAAGACCAACTGGGTACGGGTGCGCGCCCTCGTGCTCTCCGGTCTCACCGCTGCGGTGGCCTCGTTCTTCGTGATGGCGCGCTCGCCGATCGGCAATGCCAGCATCGGCACTCCGTTCGTGCTGAACAGCATCACCGCGGCGGTCCTGGGCGGTGCGTCGCTCGCCGGCGGTCGGGCCACCTTCATCGGGGGTGCGGTGGCGGCGGTGCTGCTGGCGCTGATCATCACCGCCCTGCCCTTCCTGGGCCTCTCGCCCGACGACGGGGTGATGATCATCGGGTTCCTGGTGCTGGCCGGAATGATCCTGTTCCAGGTGGGCGACCTCAAGGAACTGGTCAAGCGCAACTTCCGCCGGGCGCGGCGCCTTGTCGTCGGCAGTCGTGCCGCCGTGTCCGCCACGATCCAAGAGGTGTACCCGAAGGACCTCGACTTCTCGGTCGCCCCCAGTGGACGCACCCTCATCAGGGGCGGCACGGTGCTCACGATGGATCCTGCACTGGGTGAGATCTCCGCGGGGGACGTGCTGATCGACGATGGTCGCATCGCAGCGGTAGGCCCCGGACTTGCGGCGGGCGATGCCGCGGTGATCGACGCCACCGGGATGATCGTGCTTCCCGGTTTCGTGGACACCCATCGCCACATGTGGGAGGGGGTGCTGCGCAACATCGGCACCGATGTGCCACTGGAGGGTCGGACCTCCTACATCTCCTTCGTGCTCCACAAGTTGGCACCCGCCTTCCGTCCCGAGGATGCGTACACCGGCAACCTCATCTCGGCGCTCGGCGCGCTCGACGCCGGGGTGACCACGGTGCTCGACTGGTCGCACATCCAGGGGTCACCCGCCCACACGGATGCGGCCATCCAGGCGCTGCACGATTCGGGATTGCGCGCCGTGTTCGCCTACGGCTTCCCGTGGTGGGGCAAGTGGGAGGAGCGTCAGCCCTCATGGTTCGTGCGGTGTGCCACCGAGCACTTCTCGTCCGCCGATCAGCGCCTGACCCTCGCTCTCGCCGCTCCCGGCCCCGAGTTCACCGACTTCGAGATCACCCGGGACCACTGGAAGCTTGCTCGCGAGACCGGGGCGCGCATCACCACCCATGTCGGGGTCGGCACCTACGGACTCGACTCCAAGGTCAAGGAGTTCGGCGACGCCGGGTTGCTCGGTCCCGACACGACCTACATCCACTGCACGACACTCAACGACGCCGAGATCCAGATGATCGTGGACACTGGCGGCACGGTGTCGCTGGCATCACCGGTGGAGATGATGATGGGCCACGGCATGCCGCCCATCCAGAAGTTCCTCGATCGCGGTCTTGCCCCGAGCCTCAGTGTCGATGTCGAGACCAACGTGCCCGCGGACATGTTCAACCAGATGCGGTCGGTACTCGGCCTGCAGCGCACCCTCGCCGCGACCGCGGGGCGCAACCCGGCGACGGCGCTCGACGTGCTTGGCTGGGCCACCATCGAAGGGGCTCGGGCCAACGGCCTCGACGCCAGGGTGGGCACGCTGACGCCGGGCAAGGAAGCCGACATCGTGCTGCTCCGCACCGATCGGCTGAATGTCACCCCACTCAATGACCCCGCAACCGCGGTGGTGGCCGGCATGGACACCTCGAACGTGGACACGGTCCTCGTCGCCGGCCGGGTCATGAAACAGGGTGGCCGCCTGCTTCATGTCGATTGGGATGCGGTGAAGCGCATGGCGGTCGAAGCGCGCGACCACGTCATCGCGAAGTCGGGCTTCAACCTGCCCAAGATCTGAGCCTCGGGGTGGTACCGCACCCCCGCCAGTACCCTGGATGCCGAATGCGTAGGGCCGTCACCTTCAGCGTCGCTCTCCTGATGGTGCTCAGCGCGACCCCGGCCGGTGCCGAGGTGACCCAGCAGGAACTCCGCGACGCCAGGGCGACGATGAACGCCAAGGCCGCAGCCCTCGGCGATCAGGTCGCCGAACTCGATGCCGTTCTTGCTCAACAGGCCGCATTCGAGTCGCGGATCGCCCGGCTTCAGGACCAGATCCTCGATCGCAATCGCCAGATCGCGCTTCTGGCGTTGGCGGCGCGCGAACAGGCGCGCGCCATGTACGTGGGCACCGGGGCAACTCCTGGAGGAGTGGCGGCGACCCCCGAGACCATCGTCGGCCTGGGCACCAAGAGCGCCTATCTCGACGTGGTGGTGAACACGCACACGGATGCCGTCAACCGGCTCGCCCTGCTTCAGGTGGATGAGCGTGAACTGCAGGCCGAGCTCGGGGTGCTGCTGGTCGAGCACGAGGCTCTCGTCGAGCGGGTCGCGACCATCACCGCCGAGATGCAGGTGCAGCTCGAAGAGGCCAACACCGTCTACCAGACCCTGTACGCCCAATGGGCGCGGGAGGAGGCGGCGCGTCGCCGGGCTGCAGCGGTGGCGGCCGCCGGCCGTTACGACGGTCCGATCGATGCGAACGGACGCATGTGTCCCGTGGCCGGGGCCACGTACTTTCGCGACTCATGGGGCGAGCCCCGCCCCGGGGGCCGGGAACATCACGGAACCGACATGATGGCGGCCGAGGGCACGCCACTGGTGGCCATCGAGAACGGCTCCATCTGGAGCCTGTCCTCCGATCCGCTCGGCGGCATCGGGCTCTTCATCAGGGGCGACAGCGGGTTCGTCTACTACTACGCCCACCTGTCGAGGTACACGCCCGGTCTCACCGCCGGGATGCGTGTGGCCGTGGGGCAGTACGTCGGGTATGTCGGCCACACCGGCGACGCCAGTTCTCCACATCTCCACATCGGCTGGTACCCGACCGGATACGCCGGCGGGTCGAGGAACCCTTACCCCTTGATGGTCGCGATCTGCAGGGGCTGACGCGCAATTGGCAATGCGGAGCTCACGATTCAGCGGGCGTCGCGGAGCTTCTCCAGGCCATCGAGGATGAGGTCGAGGGCGAACTCGAATCCGCCGCCACTCTCGAAGGTGCCATCGAGGTGGCCGATCACGTGCTCGACGAGATGGGGGTATTGGTCCGCGGGAATCGTCCCGAGAAAGCTTCGGGCCACGGTCTTCAGGTCGTCGGCGGCGATGGGGAAGTTCACCTGGCGCCGGGTGTATCCCAGGATGTGGCCATCGATGACGTGATAGGCGTGATGTGTCTGCTCCGCGGAGAATCCGCCGGCCCGCAGGGACCCGAGCAGCGTGTTCATGTACCGCAGCTGTCCTTCACCGACGCTGCGTGCCGAGTCCATGAGGCCGGACACCCAGGGATGGCGACGAAGCGTCTTGTTGGCCGACCCGGCGATGGTCTGTACCGCAACCCGCCAATCGGCATTGGGAGCGGGGAGCTCGTACTCGCCCAGCACCGTGTCCAGCATCCCATCGAGCAGGTCATCCTTGTTGGTGACGTGGTTGTACAGCGACATCGCCTCGACACCGAGCTCCTGACCCAGTCGGCGCATCGTGATCGCCTCGATCCCGGCGGCATCGGCGAGGGCGATGGCGGCGCCGAGGACGCGCTCCCGGCTCAGCGGGAGTCTTGTTGGGGGGGTGGTGGGCTTGGCCATGGTCACTCGCTTGACAGACTTACGCTGTACGTGTAGGTTGCCTGGGCAAGCTTACAAGGTAAGGACCATGACCACCCAACCCGTTCCGGAGAAGATGCAGGCCATCGTCCGCCATACGTTCGGCCCGCCCGAGGTGATCGAGCTCGTCGAGATCGATCGTCCCGTGCCCGACGAGGATCAGGTGCTGGTGCGGGTGCGAGCGGCTTCGCTCAATCGCGCAGATTGGTACGCCATGGCGGGAAGACCCGTCGTGGGCCGCCCGTCGATGGGGCTGCGTCGGCCCAAGAGCCCGCGCCTCGGTACCGACTACGCCGGCGAAGTGGTGGCGGTGGGCAGCAACGTGACCGGTTTCCGTGTCGGCGACGCGGTGTTCGGCGGGAGAGACGGGGCACTCGCCGAGTACGTGGCTGCCCGCCACGATCGGGGGATCGCCCCCAAGCCGGCGAGTGCCACCTTCGAGCAGGCCGCGGCGGTTCCGGTGGCCGCGCTCACCGCCCTCCAGGGCCTGCGCGACAAGGGGCAGGTACAGGCCGGGCAACGCGTCCTCATCCAGGGCGCTTCAGGTGGTGTCGGTACCTTTGCGGTGCAGATCGCCAAGGCACTCGGCGCCGAGGTGACCGCGGTCTGCGGTCCTCGCGGTGTCGCCGCCGCCCGGGAGTGTGGAGCCGATCACGTCATCGACTACACCCGCGAGGACTTCACGAAGCTGGACCGCCGCTTCGACCTGATCCTCGACATCGCCGGCACCCGGCCCTTCCGTCACCTCAAGCGGGTTCTCAGCCCTGCGGGAGCGGTGATCATGGTCGGTGGCAGCAAGGACAGCCGTGTGTTCGGACCCATTGGCCATCTGATCGCCCTGCGCCTCGGAGGCCTGCTCGGTCGTCGCAAGGTGTCGTTCTTCATCGCCAAGTTCAACAAGGCGGACATGGAGACCCTGGCTGGGTGGCTGGCCAGCGGGAGTCTGAAGCCGGTGATCGATCGCACCTTTGCGCTGAAGGACACCGCCGAGGCTTTCCGCCACCTGGGCGATGGCCACCCACAGGGCAAGGTCGTGATCACGGTCGGGTGATAGCCTCCGCCCCGTATCGAGGGGGCGTGCATGCGGTTCCGCCAGAGCGTTGTGATCGCGGCGCTGGTCGCGGCGTCGTGCGCCCCCGCCACGAACGTCTCCACGACGGCGGCGGTCACCACCACCGCGACGACGGCACCTGGAACCACGCTGCCACCAGAGTCGTCGGGTGCCCCGATCGTCATCGGTGTCGAGTACGTGCTGCTCGACACTCCCGCTCAGATCGCCCGACAGGCGGAGATGCTCGGCGGCGTCGGGTTTGGCGCCTCCAAACCGCTTCCTGAGACGATCTCGTGGGGCAACATGCAGAGCGGTCCCGACGGCGAGATCGACTTCTCCAAACTCGATGACTACGTGTCGGCGTTCCAGGCGGCCGGCTTCGTCGAGACCGTTGTCGCCCTGAAGTCCCACAGCACCTGGGGGTCGGTCGATCACGCGCTGCTGCGATCGCGCGACGTCACCCCCAAGCCCGAGTACCGCGAGACGTATGCCGCCTGGGTGGGCGCGGTGGTCGAGCGGTACGACGGTGATGGCGTCGACGACATGGCAGGGCTGTTGTATCCGATTCGTCATTACGAGATCGGATCCGAGTTCTCCTCCTACGAGCCGGAGCCGGTGGACGACTACCTCGTCATGCTCGAGATCGCCTACGGCGCCGCCCATGCCGCCTATCCCGAGGTCAGGGTGAGCCACGCCGCCTTCTTCGTCGCCGACCTGTTGCTCGGCGACCCCGACTACGAGACCCTCGACGATGTCGGCGTGGACCGCTACGGCCCCCACACCTTCGGGGAGATCCGAGCCATTCTCGATCGTCCCGACCTGTTCGACACCATCAACGTTCACGCCCTGGTGGAACCCGGCGAGATCGAGCTGCTGGTGGATTGGCTCGAGTGGGAAATGGATCAGCGCGACTACCGGCGCCCCATCATCATCAGCGACACCTCGATCAACCCGTTCGTCTCCTTCGGGCCCGCCACGGTGTGCGATCGGCCTGCGGCACTGATGGGTCTCGTCTTCCATCCCGCCACCGAAGCCGACCGTTGCGCCCTCGCCGACTACTTCACCAGGGTCATCGACGGCGACGCCGACACGCTCGCCTGGATGCGGGCATACGTCGCCGCCGACATGGTGAAGAAGGTCGTCATCGCCGCCGAACGCGACATCGAGCTGATCGACACCTCCTTCGTCGCCGATCTGCCATTGCTGAGCTGGACGAACGGTCAGGCAGCCGGCGGCAATGCCGGCTGGGGAGGCATGATCGACCCAACGACCGGGACCACACACCCCAATCGCCGCGC
>CAYYIA010000024.1:0-12061 GCA_964471875.1 uncultured Acidimicrobiia bacterium | reverse complement strand
GTCTGCATCTCGATCTCGCGGATGACCTTGCCCTTGGGGCCGATGATCTCGCCCAACTTGTCCTTGGGCACCATCACCGCCTCGATGCGAGGGGCGATCGGGTTGAGCTCGGTCCGCGGTGCGGCGATGACCTTGGCCATCTCGCCGAGGATGTGGAGCCGGGCCACCCGGGCCTGGTCGAGCGCGGCCGCCAGCACGTGTGCGGGCAGGCCTTCGATCTTGGTGTCCAACTGCAGGGCCGTGATGACATCGGCGGTACCCGCCACCTTGAAGTCCATGTCACCGAGGGCGTCTTCGGCCCCGAGGATGTCCGTCAGGGTGACGAACTCGCCTTCGTGGGCGATGAGCCCCATGGCGACCCCGGCGACGGGTGCCTTGATCGGCACCCCGCAGTCCATGAGCGACAGGCTCGATCCGCACACGGATGCCATCGACGACGACCCGTTGGAGGCGAGAACCTCGGAGACGAGGCGGAAGGCGTACGGGAAGTCCTCCGCCGTCGGGATCACCGGGAATAGCGCCTTCTCGGCGAGGGCTCCGTGACCGATCTCACGGCGCTTCGGCCCCCGCATGAACCCGACCTCTCCGGTGGAGAACGGCGGGAAGTTGTAGTGGTGCATGTACCGCTTCGACTCTTCGATGCCGATCGTGTCGAGCATCTGCTCCATCCGGAGCATGCCGATGGTCGTCGCGTTCAGCACCTGGGTTTCACCACGCTGGAAGAGTGCCGAGCCGTGGGCGCGGGGAATGACCCCTACCTCGACTGTGATGGGGCGAACCTCGGTCACTCCGCGACCGTCGAGACGGATCCCATCATTGATCACACGCTGCCGCATGACCTTCTTCGACACCGAACGGAACGCCTTGCCGGCGGAAGCGAAGTCCTCGCTCTCCTCGGTGAGGCCGAGCTCGGTGAGGGTGGCGACCCTCGCAGCCTCCTCGGCGGCTTGACGCTCCAGCTTGGCGGCGATCTTGACCACGCCGGCCAGCTTGGGAGCAGCCACCGCCTCGACCCGGGCATAGAGCTCGGGGCTGTACAGCACCACCGTGGGGAACTCGACAACGGGGATGTCCCCGACCTGCTTGCGCAGTGCGAGCTGGGCATCGATGAGGGTCCCGATGTGCGCCTTGGCCTCCTCGAGGCCGCGGGCCACCGCCGCCTCGTTGGTGGGAGCCTGACCGGCATCGATGAGCCGCATGGCGTGCTCGGTGGCACCGGCCTCGACCATGGCGATGTCGATGCCGCCCTGATCGTTGCGCCTGCCGGCGACGACCAGCTCGAAGACGGAGTCGGCGAGCTGCTCGTACGACGGCATCGGGATCCACTCTCCATGCGAGTAGCCCATGCGGACACCACCGATCGGACCCTCGAAGGGGATCGGGCTCACCATGAGGGCCGCCGAGGCGGCGTTGAGGGCGAGCACGTCGTAGGGCTGCACCTCGTCGGCCGAGGTGACGAGCGCCACGACATGGGTCTCGCACAGGTAGCCCTCGCGGAACGAGGGGCGCAGCGGACGGTCGATGAGGCGGGCCGACAGGGTGGCGCGCTCGGTGGCGCGTCCCTCGCGGCGGAAGAAGGATCCGGGGATCTTTCCGACCGCGTACATGCGCTCCTCGACGTCCACCGTGAGGGGGAAGAAATCGGCGCCGGGACGAAGGCCCCGGGTGGCGACGGCGGTGGCGAGCACCTCGGTGTCGCCGACCCTGACCACCACCGCGCCGTCGGCCTGAAGGGCCAGCTTGCCGGTGGTGAAGACGAACTCGGCGGCGCCTACGGCGCCGCGTGACGAGTGTACGGACATATGTTCTCTCTCTTCTTCGAGGGAGCCCACGGTCCGTCAATTACCAGTAGTCAACCCTCGGCGGATGCCGAGGAGTGGCAACTAGCAACTGACGCGAGGGCTCCCGCTTCGTGTTGCCCCCCATGACAGCACGAAAGACGACCTGAGGATCGTCTTTTCCGTCAGCGCCGCAGGCCGAGGCGTGCGATGACGCTGCGGTACCGCTCCACGTCCTGATCTTGCAGGTAGTCGAGCAGACGGCGGCGACGGCCGACCATCATCAGCAGTCCACGACGACCATGGTGGTCCTTGTCGTGGGTCTTCAGGTGCTCGGTGAGCTGGTTGATCCGCTCGGTGAGCAACGCGATCTGGACCTCGGGCGAACCCGTGTCCGTGGCGTGGGAGCCATGCTCCGCGATGATCGTCTTGGTGTCGTTCATGGAAAACCCGGAGGCGGAATGCACTCCGGCCCGGAAACTGTAGCAGTTCCAGGACCTGAGCCGCCAAATCAGGCCATTGGGCGCGCCCTAGACCGCCCTGCCCGCTCGGGAAGCGGCCCGAACCCGCGGCGGACTGAACTCGGGGGCTTCGATTCGGGGGCGGTCCAACGGGCACGACCCCGGGGCGTGCATCTCCGCCACCAAACACCGCACCACCGCCGGATCGGACAGCACCGACTCGTGGGCCTCGCTGAGGCGGCTGAAGAGCCGCAGCGGGTTCTCCATGATCTGACCCCACGGACCGGGACCATCGTCGGGAGCGTCGACGACCCGCAAACCGGGCGGCCGGTCCCCAAAGCTGGTGACCGCGGCTCGGGGATTGCGCACCACGATCACCTCGACGCCCGAGTTCTCCCCGAGGTGAGCCCTGGAGTCGTGGCAGCCGAACCAGAGGAAGGCGCAGTCGACCGGGTCGTAGCCACCATCGTCGGGGATGCCGGAGATCACCTGCCCGGCACTCTGTAGCGTGCCGTGCAGCCCCCGCGCCATCGGTGGATCGAGGAGCATCGCTCCCACCACATCCACCGGCGGTCGGTGTACGCCGCGATCCCAGGTGGCGATCAGTTCGGCCACCGTCGCTCCACCCTTGCTGAACCCCACGAGCCACACCGGCCTATCGCCATCGGCGACGCCGGCGAGGTAGGCATTCAAGGATGCCGCACTCTGCTCGGTGGGGGCGAGGGCCGACGCCCGATGCGGATCGGCATCGCCGGTCACCCACCGATAGTCGAAGTACCGGGCATCATCGGGATCGAGACCCATGAGTTCCACGAAGTCCTCATAGACGTCGGCACCGGCGCCCTGGCCGTGACCGGGGACGAAGACGACCATGGCATCGTCGGGCGGACGCAGGCCGAGCGCCGATCCCGGCCGACGGGTGGCGAGGGCCGCCGCCGCGGCAGCGAGACCCAGCAGGATCGGCTCCGCAGGAACTCCCGGGTCCGCAGGTGGCGCGACCGGAGCATCAGCGAGGACGCCGGGCTCCGCGACCGGTTCGTCGCCGGGGGCAAGTCCCAAGCCCGGCACGGCCACCAACGCCACCACGATCAATCCGACGGAGAGCACGGGGGCTCCTCTCCGGGGAGGCGGGGAGTGACAACGTGCGCCCGGGACGGGCCCTCGTCAAGACCCTGGTGGAACCACGAGCGATCGCACCGCAGCGGCCACATCGCCCGATCCCTCAGGCAGTCGCGCAACGAAGCGGATCCGAATGGCGCCACCGCCCACGGCTCCCGCCGCGAGCGGCTGGATCGACATCGCCTCGCCGACTCGGATGAGCGCCGGAATCCGCTCCGTGGACGAGCGACCGACATTGCCCGCGTACGAACCGGCGGGAGGCATCGCCATCGCCGGCGGGACCGCGATCGAGATTACCCCATCGTCGACGGTGGCGACGCCGCGGACCTCATGGGGGCGGTCGAGTTCGTCGGCGGCGGCTTCCACGTCGCCGGAGGCGATCAGCGCCCGGACGGAACTCGAGGATGCCGGGCGGCCGGCCCCGACGAGCGGCACCACTTCGGTTTCGTAACCGCCGTGGACGCCGAGTTCACCGAGCACCCGCACATCGCCTGCGCGATCCTTGGCGAAGCGGAAGTCCTCCCCGGCGAGCACGACACGGGCTCGCAGCGTCCCGGCGAGCAGTCCCAGGGCGAAGTCGGACGGACTCCACGCCCGGGTCACCTCGTCGAATGCCACCACGGCCACCAACTCCATACCCAGACCCTCGAGGAGTTCGATCCGTTGATCGATGTCGGTGATCATCGCCGGGGCGCGATCCGGCGCCACCACGGCGAGGGGGTGCGGATCGAAGGTCACCACACCCGGGAGAAGACCTCGGTCCTCTGCATGACGACGCACCGCGGCAAGCACGCTGCGGTGACCGGAGTGCATGCCGTCGAACACTCCGATCGCGAGAGCAGTCTCGACATCCTGTCTCGCCCACGCTCCGGCGAAGCCTCTGAGCACCCTCATCCCATCACCACCTCGGCCGAGGAACGGCGTCCGTCGCCCTGGTACACCGCCACGAGGGCTCCGGTGGGATCGATGACCCGGTAGCGCCCGGAGAGCGCGGCCAAGGGGCCGGTGGCGAACGTCGCCCCGTTGCGCACCGCTCCCGCCATCACCTCGTCGATCTCGATCGAAGGAAGATGGCGGAGTCCGATCGACGGCGGCAACACCTCTTCATCCAGCCGGCCTGCCGCCTCGGCCAATTCGAGGCCCTCGATCGTCGAAGCATCCTCGACCCGGTGTTCCGCGCTCACCGTGCGGCGTAGCGACACGAGCGAAGCTCGCCCGCCCAGCGCCCGAGCCAGATCGTCGGCTAGCACCCGCACGTAGGTCCCCGACCCGCACGTCACCCGAAAGGCGACCTCGGGGTAGATCCCTGGCGACACGTCGAGGATGTCGAGGGAATGGATCTCGACGGGTCGCGGCGCTCGTTCGACCTCGACGCCGGAGCGGGCGAGCTCATAGAGGCGCCTGCCGTCGACCTTGATCGCCGAGACCATGGGAGGCACCTGGGCGATGGTGCCCACGAAGCGGGTCGCCAACTGCCGGAGCTCGGCCTCGTCGACCGCCATCTCCTCGCGACTCAAGATGGCCCCGTCGGCGTCGAGGCTGTCGGTCGCCACGCCGAACGCCGCCACGGCCTCGTAGGTCTTGGGCGCATCCTGGATGAAGCGCAGCAATCTCGTGGCTCGCCCGAGAGCCACGACGAGAAGCCCCGTGGCCATGGGATCCAACGTGCCGGCGTGACCGATGCGCCGCATGGCGAAGAGCCGGCGACAGCGAGCGACCACGTCGTGCGAGGTCCAGCCCCCGGCCTTGTCGACGAGCACGAATCCGTCAGCCACGGAGACCCGCCCGGATCGTCTCGACCACGGCAGTTCGTTCCCCGGCGAGGGTGAACCCGGCGGCGTTGTGGTGCCCTCCCCCGCCATGGGCCTGGGCGATGGCACCGACGTCGGCGAGGCCGCGGGATCGCAGGCTCACCTTCCATCCCCGTGGGGTCTCCTTGAGGAGAGCGGCCACGCCGGCTTCACGAGCGATGCGAAGGTCGTCGATGAGCCGATCGAGATCCCCCCAGGTGAGATCGCCGAGGTCGGCCGTCTCCACCCAAGACCAGACGAGGCCGAGGTCGGCTTCGAGCACCGCCCTCCCGAGCACGGCTGCCGAGACTTCGAGGTAGCCGAACGGAACCGACTCATACACGGCCTGGCCGATCACCTCCGGTCGGGCCCCGGCGTCGAGCAGTCGTGCCGCCACTCGCATCACTTCACCCGATGTCGCCGAGTACTGGAAACGCCCGGTGTCGGTGACGATGGCGGTGAGAAGACATAGCGCCACCGTGGGATCGATCGTCCATCCGAGGGCATCGAGCAGGGCCACCGTGAGCTCTCCGGAGGCGGCGGCGTGGGGGTCGACCACATGGATGTCGCCGAAGTCGCCGGTCGTCGACTTGTGGTGGTCCACGATCACCACCACCCGGGCCTCCGCCGCGTTGGATGCCAGTTCGGCGAGCCGATCGGCGGAACCGGCGTCGAAGACCACGAGGCAATCGGGGCGCGCCGGGAACTCGCCCGGCGGCACGACGGGCGAGGTGTCGAGAAACTGCAGTGAATCGGGAAGGGCGAAGGGCGACCCGAAGGACACCACCGCCTCTTTCCCCGCGCCCCGGGCGGCGTGTGCGAGCGCCAGCGCCGATCCGAGGGCATCACCATCCGGAGACACATGTCCGACGATGGCGAGTGCGCTCGCTCCCGAGATCGCCTCAGCTGCCAGCCGCAGGGAGGTCGTCAGATCCTGCATCCCCGTCCTCCTCCAGTCGGCGCAGCAATTGTTCCATCCGGTTGCCGCGATCGATCGACTCGTCCAGCTCGAAGTGGAGGTCCGGAAGGTACTTGAGTCGCACGCGACCCCCAACCGCCCTCTTGAGACGGGGCTTGGCCCGCAGCAGGGCCGCAGCCGTGGCGGCCTGTTGGTCGGCGTCGCCCAGCACCGAGTAGAACACACGCGCCGCCCGCAGATCCGGCGCAGTGTCGACGCCGGTGATCGTGACAAAGCCGAGACCGGGGTCCTTGAGACGGGTCACCTCATCGGCGATCACCTCACGCAGCGACTCGTCCACCTTTCGCAACCACGACCCGCCCTTGCTCATGGCTCCTCCAGGTGGCTCACCTCGATCGACGTGACCTCGATGCGGGGATCGGCATAGGCGATCCGCTTGACCGTCTCGATCGTCCCGGCCAGGCGTCCGGCGTCCGAGGCCACGGCCGCCACCGCGATCGTCGCCTCCTGCCACGAGTCCTGGTGCCCGATCTCGGCCACCGAAACCCGAAGCTTCTCCAATCGGGCGAGCAGGGGACGCAGCACCGAGCGCTTCGACTTCAGCGACTGCGACTCGTTGATGTGGAGTCCGATGCGGATGGCAACAGCGTGGAGTGAGGACATGGTGCGTTACCCGTTACCCGTTATCCGATGCCCGACACCAGATACCAGATGCCAGACACCAGACACTAGAGGTCGGGGCGATTCTGGCGGGAAGCGGGAAGCGGGAGGCGGGAAACGTCAGGTACGCGCCACTTCGCGGACTTCGTAGGCCTCGATGATGTCGCGTTCTTTGATGTCGCGGAAGCCTTCGAGGGCGATGCCGCACTCGAAACCGGAAGCCACGCTGCGCACGTCGTCCTTGAAGCGCCGTACGGAGGCGATCGTCCCGTCGTGCACCACCACCCCATTGCGCACGATTCGGGCCTTGGCGCCGCGGACGATCTCGCCTTCGGTGACGTAGGAGCCGGCAATCGTCCCGTAACGCGGCGCCCGGAACGTTGCCCGCACCTCGGCCGAGCCGAGAATGCTCTCCACCTCGGACGGGGCAAGGCGGCCCACGAGGATGGCTTCGATGTCGTCGAGCAGCTCGTAGATGATCCGGTAGGTGCGGATCTCGATCCCGGCCTTCTCTGCTGCCTTGCGCGCCTTGGCGTCCGGACGCACATTGAACCCGAACACGATGGAACCCGTCGTCTCGGCGAGCAACACGTCGTTCTCGTTGATGCCGCCGACCCCGGTGTGCACGATGGTGATGCTCCCCGCATCACGGGTGATCTTGGCCACGGCCTCGCGGATCGCTTCGAGTGAACCGTGCGCGTCGGCTTTGACGATGATCGGCAGTTCGGCGTCGTCGGCGGTACGGAGGTCGTCCAGCAGGGCCGTGAGTCGCTGCGCCGCAGTCGGCATCACCATCTCACGGTCGCGCAACGCGGTCTGACGCTCCACGGCAAGGGTCCGGGCGGCGCGGTCGTCTTCGGCGACTTCGAAGAAGTCCCCAGCCTGGGGGACGTCATCCCATCCCATCACCAGTACCGGCGAACTCGGACCCGCGGACTCCACGGCCTCGCCGCGCTCGTCGAACATCGCGCGGACGCGCCCGGCGACGCCCCCGGCGACGAGCGCATCTCCGCGGCGCAGCGTGCCGCGCTGCACGATGACCGTGGCCACGGGGCCGCGCCCGGTCTCCAGCTGCGCCTCGATGACGGTCCCCGACGCCGCAACGGAGGGGTTCGCCGAGTAGTTCTCGAGTTCGGCAATGAGGTCGAGGTACTCCAGCAGGCGATCGACTCCCCTACCGGTGAGTCCGGAAACCTCGACGCTGACCACATCACCGCCCAGCTCCTCGACGACGAGCCCGTGCTCGGTGAGCTGGGCACGCACGTTGTGGGGATTGGCGGCCTCGAGGTCCATCTTGTTGATGGCCACCACGATCGGCACCCCCGCAGCCTTGGCGTGGTTGATGGCTTCGATGGTCTGTGGCATGACGCCGTCGTTGGCGGCGACCACGAGAACGACGATGTCGGTGATCTCGGCGCCGCGAGCGCGCAGCGAGGTGAACGCCTCATGGCCGGGGGTGTCGATGAAGGTGATCTTGTGATCGCCCACCTGCGCCTGATAGGCACCGATGTGCTGGGTGATGCCACCCGCTTCGCCGGAGACGACGTTGGCACGACGAATGGTGTCGAGCAACTGGGTCTTGCCATGGTCGACGTGGCCCATCACCGTGACCACCGGCGGGCGGCGCACCAGGCTCGCGCTCGCATCGCCGAAGTCGCGCTTCCGCCGCATCGTGGGCGCTTCAGGCTCGGGGGCGGCCGCAGCCGACGAGATCGTCACGTCGTACCCGAGGGCGTCACCCACGACGACGAGAAGATCCATGGGCACCGGCTGGGTCGCTCCGGCCATGCGGCCGCGGGTGACCAACTCGCGGACGATGAGACCGACGGGTCGCCGGATGAGGTCCGACAGCTCCTGAACCGTGATCCCCTCAGGGACCGTGACCGCTCGCTTGGGCTGCGGAGCCTCGACCTCCGGGGCGCGCCGGTGATCCTTGCCCCGGGACTTGGCCGGGGCGGCCTCCTCGGCCGCGGCGGGCACCTCGGAAGGGGCGATGACGGGGGCTGCGGAAGCGACAGCCGCCGGGGTGGGAGCCTTCTCTTCGTCGTACGAGAGCCTGACGAGGGCGGCATCGTCGTCGCTGATACCGCTCGACGCCGTCTTGACGTCGATGCCGAGATCGATCACGCGCGCCAGCACGTCCTTGGACTCGAGGCCCAATTCGCGGGCTAGTTCGTAGACGCGCATGCGCTCCTCACGGGGTCTTGACGGTGCATTGTGCCACGCACGGGATGGCCGCTCTCAGGCCTCAGAGGTCGGCGCGGGGTCCGGGGCGACCTCGGCCTCCCCGACAGGCGGCGCCGACGACTCCGAAGACGGCTCTTCGGGAGGCGTTTCCGGCCGGATATCCACGCGGTACCCGCTGAGCCGGGCCGCCAACCGGGCGTTCTGGCCCTCCTTGCCGATCGCCAACGAGAGCTGGTGATCCGGCACGATGACGGTGGCTTCCTTCTTCTCCTCGTCGAGGATCACCTGGCGCACCTTGGCGGGACTGAGCGCCTCGGCGATGAACTGTTTGACGTCGGCGCGGAACTCGACGATGTCGACCTTCTCGCCGCGCAACTCGTTGACCACCTGGCGGACCCGGGCACCGCGCGCCCCGACGCAGGCTCCGATCGGATCCACGTTGGGATCATTGGAGGCGACCGCGATCTTCGTACGGTGACCGGCATCGCGGGCAATCGCCTTGATCTCGATGATCCCTTCGACGAGTTCGGGCACCTCGAGTTCGAACAGCCGCCGGATGAAGTCGGGATGGCTGCGGCTCACCACGATCTGCGGGCCCTTCGACTCCTCGCCGCGGACTTCGATGATCAGGGCCTTCACCCGGGCACCACGCTCGAGACGCTCATAGGGGATCTTCTCGCCGAAGGGCATCACGGCCTCGGTGTTGCCGAGGTCGAGGATGACCGTGCGGTGATCGGACTGCTGCACGATCCCGGTCACGAGGTCGCCCTCGCGCCCGTCGTAGATGTCGAAGACCTGGGCTCGCTTGGCGTCGCGCAACCGCTGCAGGATGACCTGCTTTGCAGTCTGGGCTCCGATGCGGCCGAAGTCGTCGGGGGTGTCCTCCCACTCGCGGGTGACGTTGCCGTCCTCGTCGAGCTCCTGGCCGTAGACCTTGATCTCGCCGGTGTCCTGATCGATGGTGACGCGCGCCTCCTCGGCCGCACCCGGACTCCGCTTGTAGGCCGAGACGAGCGCGTTGGCCAGGGCATCGAGGATCGTCTCCTTGGGGATGCCCTTCTCGCGCTCGAGGATGTCGAGCTCTTCCATGAACGATTCGTTCATCGCACACCTCGTTTGCCCGGCTTCGGGGCATTCTCCCAGCGGAACACCGTGCGCGCCTGGGTCACGTCGTCGAGCGGAATCGGGTGATCCGTGCCGTCGACACTGATGAGGACGTCGGATTCACCCACCGCGGTGAGGATGCCGCGATGGCTGCGGGACCCGAGGATCTCGGCTCTCGTCTTGACGATCACCTCACGCCCGACCGCTTTGCGGAACTGCGAAGGACGGCGCAGTGGCCGCTCCAGCCCGGGGGAGGACACCTCGAGGGTGTAGGCGGCCCCGACCGAAGGCTCCTCGTCGAGGAGCCGGTTGAGCCCTCGGGAGAGGTCGGCCAGCCTGTCCACGTCGACGCCCCCAGGCGCGTCCACCGTGACGCGCACCATCCGCCCGGCACCCGTGCCAAGCACCTCGAGGTCGTCGAGCTCCACGCCCTCCGCCACGAGCCAGGGCTCGAGGAGACCCCAGAGCCTGCGATCGACGTCACCCATCACGCACTCCTCAACAAAAAAGTGGGCGGGCGCCCACTTCACCAGCGTCCTCAATTGAACCGGCCCGGAGTATATCCGGTCCGGGATGGGTAAGGCAGGCGGTCGGGAGATGCCGGATGCCAGATGCCGAGAAGAGTCTGGGTGCCGGGTCCCGGGTACCGGATGCTGGCGGGAAGCGGGAAGCTATTTGCCCAGCGCGCGCTCCGTCTTCACCAGCGCCGCCAGGTGCGCCACGACCGCCGCAGGGGCTACCCGTTCCACCACTCCGTCACGACGGCGCACCACCTCGACGACACCGTCGGCGAGACCCTTCGGCCCGACCGTCACCCGGTAAGGAATGCCGATGAGTTCGGCATCGGCGAATTTCACGCCGGGTCGCTCATCGCGATCGTCGAACAGCGTGTCGATGCCCTCTGCGATCAGTCCGGTGTGGATCTCCCCGGCAATACCCATCGACACCGGATCGTCGACCTTCACGGCCGTGACCACCACCTCGAACGGGGCGATCGCCATCGGCCAGATGATGCCCTTGGCATCATGACTCGACTCCACGACGGTGGCGAGATTCCGCCCGACCCCGATCCCGTACGAGCCCATCCAGATCACGCGCTGTTCGCCGTCAGGGTCGAGCACCGATGCGCCCAGGGCATCGCTGAACTTGGTGCCCAACTTGAAGATGTGGCCGACCTCGATGGTGCGCTTCACCTCGAGCGGCTTGCCACACGTCGGACAGCCCTCCCCTGCCTTCACGAGACGGAGGTCGAGCCACGTACCTACCGCGATGTCGCGCTCCACGTCCACGCCGCGGAGATGCCAGTCGTCATCGTTGGCGCCGGTGACCATGTTGCGTCGACCCCGCAGCGCCGGGTCGGCCACGATGCGGATGCCGCTCACCCCCACCGCTCCAAGACTCCCGGCATGGGCGCCAAGGGCTGCGGTGATCTCGTCGTCTTGGGCGGGACGCACATCCCAGGTGCCGAGCCCATCCACGACCTTCTGTTCCATGAGCTCGTGATCGCCTCGCAGGAGCAGAAGCGTCACCTCGCCACCGACCACATAGACGAGGGTCTTGATCTGGCGGTCGGCCGCCGCAAACGCGCCGGCGGTGGTCAACGCCGCGATGGTGCGGATTCCGGGGGTCGGAAAGCGCTCTGCGGGTCCGGCCGAGGGCTCGTCGACGACGACGTCGACCACGGAGGTGGCCTTCTCGGTATTGGCGGCGTAGCGGCACGCCGGGCAGAACGCGATCTCGTCTTCACCGGCTTCGGCCTCCACCATGAACTCGACCGACTCCTTGCCTCCCATCCACCCGCTCGAGGCGTGCACCGGGATGGCGTCCATTCCGAGTCGGGCGAAGATTCGCTGGTAGGCCTGGTAGTGATTCTGGAACTGCACGTCGAGGCCGGCCGGATCGATGTCGAAGCTGTACGAATCCTTCATCGTGAACTCGCGCACTCGGAGCAGTCCGCCCTTGGGTCGGGGCTCGTCACGGAACTTGGTCTGCAAGTGGTACCAGAGCTGTGGAAGTTGCCGATAGGAGGTGAGCTCCGTGGCG
>CAYYIA010000023.1:0-12086 GCA_964471875.1 uncultured Acidimicrobiia bacterium | reverse complement strand
CCAGATACCAGATACCGATACCGGAAGGGTGCCGGGTACCGGGTACCGGAGAAGAACGCCAGGCCGGTGACTGGAGACTGGAGACTGGAGACTTCTTCTACCGCAACTCCCCGGGCGCCCCCTCGGGCACCATGGGGTTGCGTGGCGCAACCCGCACCGGACGGTACGGGGCTCCCATGGCAGGCCTCGAGTCGGGCTCGCCCTGGTTCGGCCACGCGGCCATGGCACGTTCGGCGAGTGCGGTGATGGTGAGCGACGGGTTGGAGCCGAGATTGGCCGGAACCGCGGCGCCATCGACGACAGACAGCGTGGGATGGCCGAAGACCCGGTGGTAGGGGTCGACGACCCCCGCGGCGGCGTCGGCGCCGATGGTGGCGCCTCCAATGAGATGTGCCGTCACTGGGATGCCGAGAAGTGACTCGTTGATGCTCGCCTCGGCGTCGCCGTCCATCGCCCCCGCGGCAGCGCGGGCTGCTTCGTGGGCCACCGGCAACCACCGCGGATTGGGAGTGCCGTGCCCCGGCCGGGACGTGATCTTGCGCCGGAACAGTCCGCGCTTGGTTTCGAGCCGAATGCTGTTGTCCTCACTCTGCATGACCAAGACGATCATCCCCCGCTCCGACCACCGGCGAACCGAGAGCGATCGGAAGAACTTCACCGGCGACTTCAGTGCGTACCAGATGAATCGTGCCGGCTGCCATCCCCTGCCGCCGGGCACGAGGATCGTCGCCAGCAGCCCCATCGAGTTGCTCCCCGATGGATAGCGGACGGGTTCGATCCGGGTACCGGGCTGCGGGCTGAACGACGACGTGATCGCCACCCCGTGCGAATAGTCGATGTCGGTCTTGCGAGCGACCGCACCGGTGATCGCCTCGGAGTTGGTGCGAACGAGCTGTCCGAGACGAGGGGAGATCTCGGGAAGGCGCCCGGCGTCGCGCAACCGCAGCAGCAGGCGGGTCGTCCCCAGCCCCCCGGCGGCAAACACCACATGGTCGGCCGTGAACGTGCGGCGCCGGGTTCGCACCCAGGCGCCGGGGCGTCGGGTCGTCACCGTCCATCCCGACCCGGTGGCCTCGAGATCGACCGCTTCGTGCTCGGGTAGCACGCGGGCCCCGCCCCGCTCGGCAAGAAACAGGTAGTTGCGATCGACGGTGTTCTTCGCCTCGTGCCGGCACCCGACCATGCAGCCGCCACACTCGCGGCATCCGACGCAGTCCGGTCCGACGCCTCCGAAATACGGATCCCGGACTCGCACCTTTGCCTCGCCGCGATAGACGCCCACCTCCACCGGGTGATGGGTCGACTCGGTGCCGAAGTGTCGGGCGATGGCAGCGATCACACGATCGGCAGGGGTGTCTCCGTTGGCTTCGACGACACCGAGCATGCGACGGGCCTGGTCGTACCACGGCGCGAGCTCGGACTTCCAGTCGGCGATCCCGACCCACTGCCGATCCCGGTAGAACTCGTCCTGTGGCTCGATGAGCGTGTTGGCATACACGAGCGACCCCCCGCCGACTCCGGCCCCCGAGAGCACCATCACCTCGCGCAGCAGGTCGATACGCTGGATGCCTCGCAGACCGAGGCGAGGAAACCACAGGAACCTCCGCAGGTTCCACGTGCTGGCGGCGAAGTCGTCGGGTCCGAACCGACGACCCGCCTCGAGGACGAGTACCCGATACCCCTTCTCGGTGAGTCGCAGCGCGGCGACGCTCCCCCCGAATCCACTCCCGATCACGATGACGTCGGCAGTGTCGGGGGCCTCTTCGGGGGATGGCATGCGGGGGACGGTAATGCGTTGCCCGAAGCGGTTGCCTGGTGTCGGGTACCGGGTGCCGGGTGCCGGAGTCCGGACGCGCGAATCGGCGGCGATCGCCTGCCTCACAACGCGCTATCCGGTACCCGGCACCCGGTGCCCGGGTTCATCCCCCTACCATTTCCTCGCGCCCATGTCCTCCCTCTCCGCTCTTGCTGCGGCGACCCCCGACAGCCGCGACCGGTACGTCGACTTCCTCCGGGCGTTCAGCATTCTCACGGTCGTCTGCGGACACTGGCTGATCGCCATCATCATCTGGGAGGATCAGCGCATCTCGGTCGACAACGCGGTGGGCCTGCAACGCGGACTGTGGCTCGTCACCTGGATCCTGCAGGTGATGCCGATCTTCTTCTTCGTCGGCGGGTTCGCCAACGCGGTGGGATGGGACTCTGCGAGGCGACGCGGCATGTCGTACGTCGGATTCCTGCGCACCCGATTGCAGCGGCTGTTGTGGCCGACCGCGATCTTCGCCGCAGTGTGGACCCTCATCGAAGTGGTCCTCCACCTCACCGACACCGGGGCTCCCGGGATCACCCGGGGCACCTTTCTCCCCTTTGGCCCGCTGTGGTTCCTTGCGGTGTACATGGTGGTGGTGGCCGTAGCACCCGTGATGCTGGCTCTGCACCGTCGCCTCGGCATCGCCGTGCCGATCGCACTCGCTGCCCTGGTGGTCGCCATCGATGTCGTCCGATTCGGAACCGCGCTCAAGGGCATCGGATGGGCCAACCTGCTCCTCGTGTGGCTGGCGATCCACCAAGCCGGCTTCTTCTATGCCGACGGTCGACTCGTCAACGGCGGGCGGCGAGCCTGGTGGATGATGGTGGCAATCGGGTTGGGGGTTCTCATCGTCCTCACCAACCTCGTCACCTTCACGGATGAACTCTGGTACCCGCGCAGCATGGTGGGCGTCGACATCGAACCGGTCTCCAACATGAGTCCGCCTTCGGCGGCGATCCTGGCGCTGGCGGTGTGGCAGATCGGAGCGGCGATGCTGCTGCGGGCACGAGCATCCGCCTGGCTCTCCCACCCTCGACCCTGGACGCGGGTCGTGGCGATCAACTCGATGATCATGACCCTGTTCCTGTGGCACCTCTCGGCAATGGTGGCGGCCATCGTCATCCTCCATCCCCTGGGCTTCGGGGCGGAGACCACCACCTCTGCGAGGTGGTGGCTGGAGCGTCCCCTCTGGGTCGGCGCCTCGGCGTTGCTGTTGGCACCGCTCCTCCTGGTGTTCTCCCGATGGGAGCGCCGGGGATGGCGCGGTGCATCCCCCTGACGGGCCGCACCGCCATTCCCTCAAGCAACCACCGCTCCCTCCCGATTCATGACGGAACCGGGAGGAGAGTCCATCGTCTCGCTCCGCGCCATGAGCACAACGACCCAGCCGCGCCGAGGGATCGTGCGCGGCGTCGCGCTGTTCGCTGCCGCCCTCACCGCCTCGGCCCTGGCCGCCCCGCGCATCGCCCCCGCCGTCGAGTCCGGCACGATCGATATCCGCGTGGCAGCAGGTGACGACGACGCCGAGGAGTTGGCCAACCGCTTCCTCGACCTCGCCTCGTCGGATCTCGAGTTGACCGTCGAGAAGCTGCCGCAGACCGTAGGACTCCGGTTCCGTGGCGTCGCTGTCCCCCCGGGCGCAACGATCGCCTCCGCCTGGATCCAGTTCACCGTCGATGAGACCGGGTCGGCTCCCGCCGAACTCACCGTGCGTGCCGAGGACGCCGGAGATGCCAACGCGTTCGCCGGCAACGGGGGTATCACCGCTCGTCCGCTCACCGCGGCCTCGGTGCCATGGACTCCGCCTCCGTGGACCGGGGTCGGCGAGGCGAGTGCGGCGCAACGCACCCCGGATCTGGCTTCCGTCCTCCAGGCGGTGGTGGCACGGCCGGACTGGGCGGCCGGCAACGACGTCGCCTTCATCATCACCGGATCGGGCACGCGCACCGCCGAGTCGTTCGAGGGGTCGGCGACACAGGCACCCCTGCTTCACATCGAGTGGGTCACCGGCCCCGGAACCACGACGACCACGGGTGGGGAGACGACGACCACATCCTCGATCCCATCGACCACGACCACCACGTTCGCGACGACCACGACGGCGCCCCCCGCCGGCGTCCACGAGGCGGCGGTGGCGTCCGGAGGAGACGACGTCGAGCAGATCTCCAGCGGCTGGCTCTACGCCAACTCCACCGACCTCGAGCTGGTGAACGACGCCGGGGCGCAGACCATCGGACTGCGCTTCACCGGCGTCCCCATCCCCCAGGGGGCGGCGATCACGGCCGCCTGGGTGCAGTTCACCGTCGACGAGACCACGACCGCACCGGCAACACTGCGCCTCCACCTTCATGACACCGCATCGGCACCCCCGTTCTCGGGCAACTCGGGTGTGTCCAATCGCCCGGCGACCGCCGCGATCGAATGGACCCCCGACCCGTGGCTGGTTCCCGGGACGAGCGGCGCCGCCCAACGCACCCCGGATCTGTCCGCGTTGGTGCAGGCAGTGGTCGGCAGGGGCGACTGGGCGCCAGGTGGCGCACTCGCCGTGGTGGTGACCGGAACGGGAACCCGCACCGCCACCGCGTTCGAAGCAGGCGCGCCACCGCGCCTCCATGTGGAATGGTCCACCGGCCCGACACCCTCGACCACGACGACCACCACCACACCCCCGACGACCACATCGACGAGCACGACCACCACCGTTCCGGCGGGGCCGGCAACCCGGATCGCGGTGATCGGGGACTACGGAAGTGGCAACGCCCGGCAGGGACAGGTGGCAGACATGATCGATGCCGCCGGCGTCGATGCGGTGGTCACCACCGGCGACAACGTGTATGCCACGACCGGGTATGACCGCCTCGTCGGGCGCTACTACCACGAGTGGATCGGCGACTACGCCGGGATCTACGGGATCGGGTCATTCCGCAATCGGTTCTTCCCGTCACTGGGCAACCACGATTACTCCGACGTCGGCCTCCCTGCCTACCTGGCGTTCTTCGCGCTTCCCGGCAACGGCGTCGCCTCGCTCGGTACCTCCGGCAACGAGCGCTATTACGACGCCCGCCTGGGTGATCTCCACCTCTTCATCCTCAACAGCCAGCCTCAGGAGCCCGATGGGTTGACCCCGACATCCCCTCAGGGCGTCTGGCTCCAGGGGGCGCTGGCAGCCTCGACGGCCGAGTGGAAGCTCGTCGTCTTCCACAATCCCCCCTACTCGTCGATCCCCGGCAAGTCCGCACAATGGATGGAGTGGCCGTTCGCAGCCTGGGGGGCTGACCTCGTGCTGAACGGGGATGCCCATGTGTACGAACGCCTTCAGGTCGACGGATTCGACTACGTGATCAGCGGTCTGGGTATCAACAACTCCCCGACCCCAAGCCCCTTCCACTCCGCCAGCCGGGTCTTCTACAGCGCCGATGACGCCGGGGCTCTCTTCATCACCGCCTGTGCCGGTGCGATGGAACTCGAGTATCGGGCGCTGGTGGCGGGCATCGTGGACACGTACACGATCGGGACGGGGAGCTGTTCGTAGCCAGAGTCTGCACTCAGCACAGGCATCGGGCATCAGGCAATGGGCAATGGGCAATGGGCAATCGGTAACGGGTAACGGGCGACGGGCGACGGGCGACGGGCGACGGGCTTAGCATCCCTGCCTTGACCGAAGGGGGGACTAGGTGAATCGCGACGGCGACGAGTCGAAGGTCGGCTGGGGACAGGAGGACCGCCGAACGGTCGATGAGACCCCACCACCGGAACACGCCGGGCCACTGTGGATGAATCCCAAGTTCGTCTTCCCCGCCCTCGCCGTCATCGCCGCGGCCATCGCCATCTCCATCGTGATCCGCGACGATCCCACCGAACCGGGCGACGATCCCGCCCAGTCGGCGGTTTCCACCTCCTCCACGACGGCGGGGACCTCCACCACTGCTGCCACCACGACGACGACGCCTGCCGACCCGCTCGATGGCGGCGGGGCGGCCGTCGATGACTTTGGCGGCTCCGTCGGGCTCACCCCGGACGAGCTCGCCCGTCTCATCGACGGAATGATCCCCTATGACGGCACCTGGTACCCATCGGGTGACAAGGCACAGCCGGCCGAGCATGGTCCCGGCATCACCCACGTCGTGCCCGCCCGCATCGAGGTGCCGGCCGGGGCGACTGGCCTGCTCGCCGGAGTCACCCCCGGCGTGTACGACCTTGCCCTGATCCTCTTCGACCGCCCACCCGAGTTCGCCGGGGTGCCCGACTCGGGCAACCAGGTGAGCGTCGGCATCGCCTGCGTCGCCATGCCGGAACGGTCGGGTGGTGCCGGGTTCGGCGCACCGGGTTGGGACCTCATCCAGGACTTCGGAGGACGCGGCTACAGCGACCGGGCCGGCGACCTTTCGATCCCGGATTCGGGCGGGTTCGCCGTCACCAGCGGGAACCTGGTGGTCATCGGAATACCCACCACGGACTGCCCCTACCGGGCCATCGCCAACTTCTTCCGGGAGACCGGCGGAGCCGAAGCGACCCCCGCCGACCCGGCCGAGTACCAGTTCTTCGACCTGGAGGCCTGGCAGACCGAAGTGGTCGATCTGGTGGGTGGAGCGTGACAGAGGTGGCCGGCAGCAGGTAGCAGGGCAGTTCGCGCTTCCTGCGACCTCCGACCTGCAAGAGCCTTCTCCCGAGTCGCGCAACGGCCCCGCTCGCGCCGTGTACCGTTGTCGCTCCAATCGGCTGAAAGAGGCCCATGGCCGACACCCCCGGAGAGCGTGAACTCCTCCCACAGGGTGACTCCGCCCTGTCGGAGGGTGCTGCCCCCGGAGTCATCGGACGATCGCCGGGCCAACTCTTTTGGATGCGGTTCCGCAAGGACAAAGTGGCCATGGGCGCCCTCGCATTCCTGGTGCTCCTCGTGGGGGTCGCGCTCCTCGCCCCGGTGATCGCCAGCCAGGTCGTCCACCATGGACCCAACGATCTATTCATCCACGAACCCGTGAAGATGGTCAACGAGTTCGGCCTCCCCCTCGGGCCCAACGAGCAGTTCTGGTTCGGGGCCGATCGTTCCGGTCGTGACCTCTTCGTGCGGGTGATCTACGGTGCCCGCTCCTCGCTCGTGGTTGGTGTCGTCGCCACCGGAATCGCGGTGTTCATCGGAGTCACGCTGGGGCTGATCGCCGGCTACTACGGGGGCTGGCGCGACACCTTGATATCGCGCACCACGGACATCGTCCTGTCCTTCCCCCTGCTGCTATTCGCCATCGGCATCGTGGGGGCCTGCTCGGCCTCGACCGAGGGTTGCTTTGGCGGCCTGATCAAACCGGGATTACAGCTGGTGATCTTCGTGATCGCCCTGTTCTCCTGGCCGAACATCTGCCGCGTGGTGCGGGGCAACACCCTGTCGTTGCGTGAGCAGGAGTTCGTCGACGCCAATCGATCGCTCGGGGCGAGCAACTTCACGATCATTTTCCGGGAGTTGCTGCCCAATCTGATCGCCCCGATCATCGTCTACGCCACCCTGCTCATCCCCTCCAACATCATCTTCGAGGCGGCGTTGTCGTTCCTGGGCCTCGGGCTGCCGCAGACCGTGCCGTCTTGGGGACGCCAGTTGTCGGAAGCGGCTCAGGTGTTCCGGGTGGCCTGGTGGATGATGTTGTTCCCGGGGCTCTTCTTGTTCGCCACCACCCTGGGTTTCAACCTCGTCGGAGACGGTTTGCGTGACGCCTTGGACCCGCGAACGGGCCGATGAGGAAAACCATGGAAGTTCGCGAGGAGTACGCTTTGCGGTCTGGGAGGGGCCTTTCCGGCGGCGACGCCGGCGATGCCGCCACCCCGGAATGAAAGAAGGAGAATGAACTTGAGGAAGAACACCTACGGCGCCCTGGCGCTGGTTCTGGCGTTCGCCCTCGTCGTGGCCGCGTGCGGCGACGACGATGGTGGCGGCGGCACCAGCACCGGCGGAACGTACCGTATCGAAACGGACGGTATCGCCTACACCAGCGGTGGAGACCCCAGCGGCGAGTACCTCGGTATCTCGTTCGGGATCTTCTCGAACCTGCTGGGCCGGACCCTGCTCACCTACTACCACACCGATGGAGCGCAGGGCAACGCCCTCGCCCCGGACCTGGCCACTGGCATGCCGGAGATCTCGGAAGACGGGTTGACGTACACGTTCACCCTGAAGGACGGGATCATGTTTGGGCCCCCGTTGTCGCGTGAGATCACCTCGCACGACATCGAGTTCGCCTTCCGCCGGATGGCGACCGAGTCGGTCGTGGCCCAGTACGAGTTCTACTACGACGGGCTGATCGAAGGCCTCACGCTGTCGGCGGAAATGCCGGCGGACATCTCGGGTATCGAGACCCCCGACGACAAGACGATCATCTTCCACCTCACCCGCGTCTCCCCCGACTTCGTGTTCCTCGTCGCCATGCCGGCGACGATGCCGATGCCGGAAGAGGTCGCCGGGTGCTTCTCGGAAGCCGGTGAATACGGCCGGTACGTCGTCTCCAGCGGACCGTACATGTACGAGGGCAGCGATGCCCTGGATGCCTCGAGCTGCGACGCCCTGGTCGCCTCCGGGCCCATCTCGGGGTTCGATCCCGAGAACCACTCGTACTTCGTGCGGAACCCCGATTACGACCCCGACACGGATGATCCGGCCGTCCGGACCAACTCCGTGGACCGGATCACCATCGATCTGAACACCAACGTTCAGGACATCTACGCCAAGATCCGCGCCGGCGAACTCGAAGGCGCCGTCTCGTCGGGGAACCCCCCGGCCGACGTCCTTCAGGCCTATGCCTCGGATCCGGCGCTCAGCCCGATGCTCAAGTCGGGTGGTGATGACCGCACGTGGTACATCACGATGAACCTGACCGCGGCTCCGTTCGACGACATCCACGTCCGCAAGGCCGCCAACCTGATCATGGACAAGGCGGGCATCCTGCAGGCGTGGGGCGGAGACATCAGTGGCGAGATCGCAACCCACATCCAGCCTCCGGGCATGACCGGTCTGGGTCAGGATTACGACCCGTACGCCACCGAGGGCTTCCGCGGTGATCTGGAACTGGCCAAGGCCGAGATGGCGCAGTCGGTGTACGACACCGACGGTGACGGCATGTGTGACGCACCGGAGTGCTCCGGCGTCATCATGATCAACCGGGCGACCTCCCCCTGGGTGGACGCCGAAGCGGTCGTCGTCGACTCGCTGGCCAAGATCGGCATCATGGTCGAAGCCCAGGAAGCCGAGAACCACTACAACATCATCCAGACCGTCGCCAATGAGACGCCGATCGGGATGAACCCGGGCTGGGGCAAGGATTATCCGGACTCCAGCTCGTTCGTCGGATTCCTCTTCGATGGTCGCGGCATCAAGGCCGAGGGCAACTACAACTACTCGATGGTCGGTCTCTCCGCAGAGATGGCCACCGAGTTGGGTGTTGCCTTTGGTCCCACGCCGAGCGTCGATGCGGACATCGACAACTGCAAGGAGATCGCCCTCACCGATGAGCAGGGCGGCCTCGACTGCTGGAACGACCTCGACAAGAAGCTGATGGAAGAGATCGTGCCCTGGATCCCGTATCTGTGGCCGAACATCTTGACCACCATCGGCCCTGCCGTGACGAGCTGGGAGTTCGACCAGTTCGCCGGAACGACTGCCTTCTCGAAGTTGGCGGTCGACACCTCGCTGCAGGTGGGCGGCTGACGCAGTGACGCGGTGACTGGGGGGTCGCCCTGCGCAAGCAGGGCGACCCCCTTGCACCATCTCCATCGATCAACGAGACCAAGGAGTGAGGGAACGCCGAGATGGGCCGCTACATCGCCCGCCGGTTGCTCTGGGTGCTGCTCGTCGTCATCCTGGTCACCTTCTTCACGTTTCTGATCTTCTTCGTGATCCCCCCCGTCGATCCGGCCATCCTCTTCGCCGGTCGGGCCCCGAGCGAACGGCTGATCCAGCAGGTCCGAGAGTCGCTCGGCCTGGATCATTCGTTCTGGGTGCAGTACGGGATGTTCCTCAAGCGCATCTTCTTGGGTGACGAGTACGGCTGGCCCGGCTTCGGCATGTCGTTCGTCACCCGCTCCCCGATCCGGGAGAACTTCCTGGGGCGGGCTGCCGTCACCGCCCAACTCGCTCTGGGGGCAGCCACGATCTGGTTGATCATGGGGGTGTTCATCGGGGTCACCTCTGCCCTCAAGCGGGGCAAGTGGCAGGACCGCATGTCGATGGGTTTCGCCCTCTTCGGGGTGTCGGCCCCGGTCTTCTGGCTCGGCCTCATGTCGCTCTACATCTTCTGGGAGAAGCTGCACTGGCTCCCCGGCACCGGCTACGTGTCGTTCGGTGACGACCCCAGCCAGTGGTTCCTCCACTTCCTCTTACCGTGGGTGGTGCTGGCGCTGCTCTTTGCCGCCTTCTATGCCCGGATGGTGCGCGGCTCGTTGCTCGAGTCGTTCGGACAGGACTGGATGCGCACCGCCCGGGCCAAGGGGCTGTCCGAGCGCAAGGTGGTGTACAAGCACGGCCTGCGCGCCAGCCTGACGCCGGTGGTGTCGCTCTTCGGCGCCGACCTGGGGACGTTGCTCGGCGGCGCGATCATCACCGAGACCGTGTTCAATCTGCCGGGACTCGGCACCTACGTCGTGAGGTCGGTGAACAACGGGGACATCCCCGTCATCATGGATGTGGTCGTCTTCGCCGGACTCGCCGTGGCGATCATGAGCCTCATCGCCGACATCCTCTACGCATTCCTCGATCCGCGGGTGAGGTACACGTGATCTCCGACAACGACCTCCTCCTCGAGGTGCGTGACCTCAAAGTGCACTTCCCCACCGCCGACGGTGTGGTGAAGGCCGTCGATGGCATCAGCTTCGAGATCCGACGCGGCCAGACCCTGGGCGTGGTGGGCGAGTCCGGTTCCGGCAAGAGCGTCGGCTTTCTGACGATCATGGGTCTGATCACCTCACGGCAGGCCGAGATCTCGGGCCAGGTGCTCTTCAAAGGGCGCGACCTCCTGACCCTTCCGGCCGATGAGATGCGCCACATCCGGGGCAAAGAGATGGGGATGGTGTTCCAGGACCCCATGACCTCGCTCCACCCCATGTACCGGGTTGGCGATCAGATCGCCGAGGCAGTCCTCACCCACCAGGACACCACGAAGAAGGCTGCGGCGGCGATGGCCGTGGACATGCTCGGCCGCGTCGGCATCTCCAAGCCGGCGGAGAGCGCCCGCCGCTATCCCCACGAGTTCTCCGGCGGCATGCGCCAGCGGGCCATGATCGCCATGTCGCTGGTGCTCAACCCCGACCTGCTCATCGCCGACGAGCCGACCACCGCACTCGACGTCACCGTGCAGGCGCAGATCCTCGACCTCATCGACCGACTGAAGAGCGAATTCAACGCTGCCGTGGCGATCATCACGCACGATCTCGGGGTCGTCGCCGAGCACTGCGACGACATCCAGGTGATGTACGCCGGTCGGATCGTCGAAACCGGGACCAACCGTGATCTCTTTTACCGCGGCCGCCATCCCTACACCTGGGGGCTGTTGCAGTCGATCCCCCGCCTCGACGCCGAGGAGTCGCACCGCCTGCATCCGATCAAGGGTCTCCCCCCGTCGCTCATCTTTGTGCCGCCGGGATGCGCCTTCCACCCCCGGTGCCCGTACGCCTTCGATCGCTGTCGCACCGAAGAGCCCCGGCTGGCTTCCCCAGACGGCTTCCACGTTTCGGCGTGCCACCTCTCCGACGCCGACAAGGAGAACATCTTCAAGGAGAAGGTGCTGAACCGGACATGACCACGGCCCGTACTCCTCTGCTCAAGGTCACCGGCGTCAAGAAGTACTTCCCGGTGACCAGGGGCATCGTGTTCCAGCGCAAGGTCGGCGACGTGCAGGCGGTGGACGACGTCGATCTCGAGATCTACCCCGGAGAGACGATCGGACTGGTCGGCGAAACCGGGTGCGGCAAGTCGACACTCGCAAGGGTGATCACCAAGCTTCACGAGCCCACCGCGGGGAAGTTGGAGTTCGACGGCGAGGACTACACGAACTACTCACGAGCCCAGATGCGTCCGCTGCGCCGCCAGATGCAGATGATCTTCCAGGATCCGTATGCATCGCTGAATCCCCGCAAGACGGTCGGATCGATCATCGGCGACCCGTTCCGCATCCACCAGACGCTCAAGAAGGAGGGCATCAAGGCCGCGGTCCAGGAGCTGATGGAGCTCGTCGGTCTCAACCCCGAGCACTACAACCGCTACCCCAACGAGTTCTCCGGCGGCCAGCGGCAGCGCATC
>CAYYIA010000022.1:0-12142 GCA_964471875.1 uncultured Acidimicrobiia bacterium | reverse complement strand
CGGCGAGGTCGGTGATGTTGGCGGCGTGGTGTTCGAGTCGCTGATCGAGCGCCTCGACGATCTCGGGCGCAGGGGGTACTTCACCTTCGCCGCCGGTGCGCTCGGGGTCCTCGACCGCATCGTCACCTCGTTCGGCGAGGAGGACCTGGAGCAGCTCGGCGACAACGTCGTGCTCATCCTGCAGACGGTGAAGGAGATGACCCAGCCCGAGATCATGCAGATGATGCAGCGCACGGTCCGCGTCGTGCGCGAAGGGGATCAACCGGAGAAGTTGAGCCTGTTCCGCCTGCTTCGCGAGATGCGCGACCCGGAGGTGAAGCTCGGCATGTACCGGGCCCTGACCCTCCTGCGCGGCCTCGGCGGGGAGACGGAGACAGGGATCGAACCACGAGAGGAGACGACGAGATGACGACCACGCTCATCGCCGGACGTGAGGTTCACGTCGACGAAGAGGGATTCATGACCGTGCCCAGCGAGTGGACGGAGGACCTTGCTCCCGTCCTCGCCAAGCAGGTCGGGATCGACGAGCTCACCCCCGATCACTGGGTGGTGATCCGATTCCTGCGCAGCGACTTCGCTGCCGAGGGTGAGACCGCGACCCTGCGTCGCATCTCGACGAGCGCTGGTGTCCCCACCAAGCGGCTGTTCGAGCTGTTCCCGCAGAAGCCGGGGAAGAAGATGGCCTATGTGGCCGGGCTGCCCAAGCCCAAGGGCTGCATCTAGCCGGTGAAGGAGATACCCATGACCACACAAACCGCACCGAAGGTCCCTTCCTTCATGGAGGAGAAGGCGGATCGCAAGATCTGCTTCATCTGCTCGAAGGGAAACCTCGACATGGCCTACCCGGCCCTCATCATGGCGAACGGCGCCGTCGGCGAGGGGATCGAGACCCACATCTTCTTCACGTTCTGGGGCATGGACATGATCAACAAGAAGACCATGCATGACCTCAAATTCACCCTGCTCGGCAACACCGCGATGCATCCGCCCCGCCGGTTCGGCATCTCGATGGCGCAGGGCCTGGGTGGCATCCCCGGCATGACTCGCATGGCGACGTGGATGTTGAAGAAGCAGATCGGCGCCCAGGGCGTGCCGCCGGTGCCCGAATTCCTGGACCTGCTCGTGGAGAGTGGAGCCAAGTTGTGGGCCTGCAAGATGTCCGTCGACATGATGGAACTCGAGAAGGCCGACATGCACGACGGCGTCGAGGACATCATCAACGTGGCCCAGTTCATGGAGCTATCCGAAGGAGCCCAGGTCATCTTCGTTTGAGAGGCTCAGCGAACTATCCGATGAGCCTCTGAGCACAGATCCTCCCTCCAAGAGGACAGCGGGCCGCCTCCGGGCGGCTCGCTGCATTGGGCCCCACGGCGCCGAAGGTGGGAGTAGTGTCGGTCGCCTCGATCGAGGGGGTTACATGCGCGCAATGCGTGCACTGGTATTGGCGTTGTTGCTGGTCGTCGTCGTGGCAGGTTGTGGCGATGACGATGCCGCGACCACCACCGCGGCGGTGACCACCACCGGCGCGGCGACGACGTCGACGGCCGCGGTCACCACCACGGTGGACGAGGTCGCAGTCCGGGTCGCAGCCGCCGAGGCGGTTGCGGGCACCTATACGGGGGAGTGGACCAACACGACCTTTGGATCGACCGGAGGCGTCGGCGTGGTGTTCGAGGTCGATGCGGCTGCAGCAACGGCGACGCTCGTGCTCGACCTCGCCGGTTCGGTGTTCGGCGGTGGTGATCCCGATCCACTGGTCATCGATTTCGACCTGGCGACCGGCGGTCCCTATGTGGGTAACACCGCGCTGTTTGGCGATTTCACGGTCGAGATCGACACCGAAGGTCATCTGGTGATGACCGCCCCGGCCGTGCCCGGGCTGGGAGGCATGACGATGGTCACCGAAGGTGACCTCACCGACTCGGGGTTCGAGGCCACCTATGTGATCACCCAACCCGCCGGTGCGGTGTTTGCCGAGGGAACCATGACGGCGCAACGCGACGGGTAGTCGGTTCGTTCTCTCCGCCGGGGGAATTACCCACAGTTCGCGCGGTGTGTGGTTACCGTGTGGGCGAATCACATGCGTGTGATCCGGAGGCGGAGAGCATGTACGAACTCGCCGATTGGGGGAGACCCGCCCCCGCCGAGTGGACCGAACCCCGCGAGCGCGTCGACCTTCGCCTTCCTCCCTCGCTGGTGCGGGTGCTCCGGGCTCGCGCCCGTGGCGAGAACGTGAGTGTGAGCGTCGTCGTGGAGCGGTTGGTGCGCGAGGCGATGCACCTGAGCCCGGCAGGCAACCGCGGATTCGTCGACTAGACCAGGTCGTCGAGTCCTGGCCTCGCCGACGGGTTCATCGCAGGTCGTCGAGACCGGGCCTCGCCGACGGGTTCATCGCAGGTCGTCGAGTCCGGGCCTCGCCGACGGGTTCATCGCAGGTCGTCGACGCCGGGCCTCGCCGACGGGTTCATCGCAGGTCGTCGAGTCCTTGGCGGAACCCGGCCAGCATCTGCTCGAACTCCTCGTCGTTCATGGTGAGCGGCGGGGAGATCTGCAACGCATCGCCGCCGATCGCCCGGCTGATGACGCCGCGAGCCCGAACCGCCTTGTAGGCCTTGACCGGGAGGTCCGGATCGGCGGCGAGCCGGCCGGCGTTGAGGACCAGAGCACCGAGGAATCCCACACCGGAGCGGTGCCCACCGACGAGAGGGTGGTCGAGGAGCGACTCGAGTCCCTCCACGAGTTTCGACTCCCACTGCAGCGCCCGGGCGGAAAGCTGCTCCCGTTCCATGAGGTCGAGGTTGGCCAGGGCGGCCGCCGCCACCGTCGGGTGGCCGCTGTAGGTGTATCCGTGTCGGAAGAGCGGGGCGCCTTCGGCGTAGAAGGGTTCCCACACGCGCGGCGCCGCGATCACTCCGCCGGCGGGCAGGTATCCAGAGGTGACCCCCTTGGCGAAGGTGAGCAGGTCAGGCTCGAGCGAGAACCGGTTGGAGGCGAACCAATCGCCGGTGCGGCAGAACCCGGTGATGACTTCGTCGGCGATATAGAGGGCCCCCGCCTCGGCGGTCATGGCACGGGTCTCCTTGAGATATCCCTCAGGGGCAGGACGCACCCCGCCGGCACCGATCACCGGTTCGCAGAAGAACCCTGCGATGCGTTCGGCACCCACGCGCTCGATGGCATCCGCGACCGCATCGGCCGAGTCCCAGGGAACGAGCACCACGTCGGGGACGAGCGGACCGACGCCGTCGGCATTGCCGGTGATGCCGGCGAGCGAGGTGCCGTACCCGTGCATTCCGTGATACGCCCAGGAGCGAGTGATGAGGACCGTGCGCTCGGGCTCGCCGGTCAGTTGGAAGTAGCGTCGGGCGATCTTGGCGGCGGTATCGACCGAGTCCGAGCCACCGCTGGTGAGAAACACCTTGCTCCTCGGGTTCGGCGACATCGCCGCCACCCGCTTCGCCAGGGCCAGCGCCGGGGGGTTGGCGAAGTCACCAAACGTGTGATACGCCTCGAGGGTGAGCGCCTGAGTCCGCATCGCGTCGATGATCTCGGTGCGGCCATGCCCCACCTGGCAATACCAGAGACTCGCCGTGGCGTCGAGGTATCGCTTGCCGGCGGTGTCCCACACGAACACCCCCTCGCCGCGTTCGATGACGAGTTCGGAGTTCACGACCGCCGCCATGCTCGCAAAGGGGTGCCACAGGGATGTCATGGCCCGGGAGGTTATCGGGGTCCCGCCGAACGCGCCGACCTACCCGACTCAGGCGGCGGTCTGCGGGGTGACGTAGCGGGCGAGGGGGAGACGAACCGTGAACACCGTGCAGCCGGACTCGCGCCGATAGGAGATCGAGCCACCCATCCCCTCGGCGAGCACCCGACAGATGGCGAGGCCGAGCCCGACGCTGCCCACGGTCAGCGGGCGGTCACCCTGGTGCACGAATCGTTCGAACAGTCGCTGTGAGACCTCGTCGGGCACCCCAGGGCCGTTGTCCCAGACCTCCAGGAGATACCACCCGGCGGAGACCGCGCCATGCACCGCGATCCGCGGCCCCCCATGGCGCACGGCGTTGGAGATCAGGTTGCGCAACAACTGCCGCAATCTCCCCGGGTCGGCCATCACGTCCGCCTCGATGCCCTTCACCACGACCTTGGTGGGGAGCCGGGCGAACTCCCGGATCACCCCTTCGACCTCGCGGCGAATCGGCGTGGCGAGGGGGTTGAAGGTCAACCGACCGGCGTCGGCCTGCGCCGATGCGAGCAGATCCTCGACCATCCGGGTGAGATCGGCCGACTGGTCGATGATGAGCCCGTTGAGCTCGCGCCCGGTGTCCGGGTCCGCACCTCCCAGCTCCTCGATGGTCAGGGCCGACGTGTAGATGCCGGTGAGCGGCGTGCGCAGCTCGTGAGAGAGGTTGGCGAGCAACTGGTCCTTCGACCGGTTGAGGCTGCGCTCGCGCTCCAGCTCGGCGGAGATCTGCTCGGCGCGCCGACGTCGGCGAAGGATCAGGGCACCGGCGATGAGCGCCAGCGATGGGATGAAGAGTGCCACCATGAAGCGGCTCGCCGTCGCCACGGAGCCGGCTTCCAGGCTGGCGGCAGCGATCGCCCGCGCCGCATCGTCGCGGATCACCACGAGGGCGGACGTCAGGGCTTCGAACGCCGGCGTGGCCTGGTACACCGCAACCTCTCCCGCGGCGGCGGCGTCTCCGGCTTCGATGGCCGCAAGCGTCTCCTCCGCGCGCGCCAGCGCAGTGGCCAGGGCTGCTCCGGCTTCGGCAGATCCCGTGTGGGCGGAGACCGCGTCGACCCGCGCTCGGAGATCTGTCAGCACGAGACGCGCCTCCTCCACCCAGGCGGCAAGAACGTCCGTATCGGGCTCGGCTGCGGTGAGGATGAGCGCCTGGCCGAGCGCGTTGCGGGCTGCCGCCGAGGCGCCGAGGGCCGACTCGGCGAGTTGCTGGGTGCGCGATTCGGCGGCGACTCGGGTGATCCCGGTGGCGTTGGTGAAGACGAGGGCCAGGGCGGCGAGAAGCGCGATCAGGCCCACCGCCGCACCCCCGAGCAGGGCGCCGCGGGAGGCGGTTGCCCCCGGAGACGCTGCGTGACGCATGTGACTAGGTATTTCGGGTCGAACCCGTTGGCGCTTGAGTCCGGAGTCCACGCTTGCCGATATCAGCTCCATGGCTCGCAGGCTCGTCGTGGCGTCCGTGGTGCTCGCCGCCGCCACCCTGGTGGGCGTCGGCCCCCTGTCGGCGCTCGCCAAGCCACGAGACCCCGACTGTCCCAAGTCCGACGGCAATCCCGCTGACGGGCATGGCCAGGATGGACTTCTCGGCGATCTCCTCGATCTGCTCGATCCCGCTTGCCTCACCACCACCACCACCACCACCACCACCGCGCCGACGACCACCACGACCACCGTGGTCGCCACCACGACCACGGCTCCGGGTTCCGCCACGACGACCACCGTCGCGACGACCACCACGACCACCGTGGTCGCCACCACGACCACAACCACGGTCCCGTCCGCCACGATGCCGCCGGGTGGAGGCGACGACGGGGGCGATCCGGTAGCGTCACCCGTGGCACCGCACGGCCTCGGTGCGATCGATCCCGCCGAGCTGCCCGGCTCGCTCGTAGGGGCGCTCGCCATCGTGAACAAGATGGATGACGCGGTTGCCGAGAGCGAGCCCCGAATGGCCGAGAGCCTGTCGGTGCGGCTCGACCACCTCCTCGGCCCGGCCGTGCCCCCGGTCCTCGCCGATGCGGTGGTGTCGCCGATCGTCGTAGTCCAGGCCCTGGTGGCGGCGATGACCTCGAGCAGCCAGTCACTGATCGTGCCCGGCGTGGTGGTGCTGCTCGGCGTCGGGCTTCCCCGGCGCCGGCGCCGCAACCCGGACCACGCGCTCATTTCGCTCCTGCCGCCCGGGTAGTTTCCCGGTATCTGGAAGGCTGCCGCCCAAACCGCCCCGTGAGGTGAGCGCGAGGCGCAGGCAAACCGATGGGGGCACTGGGACGTCGGCGAGACACCGGTCGCCCACGCTTCGTCCCCATCGGGTCACAGGAGGGGATGCCAATGGAAGAGGTCATGCGGTCGGTCATTGCCGCCATCACGGCGGGAGCTGCCGAGGGCGCCGCGGCGCTGCGGAGCAGCGGGGTGGCGCTCGAGCTCGACATCTTCAGCGTCGAAGCGCGAATCGACTCGACCCCGACGGCATCCGTCCGGCTCGACTTCGTGGTTCCTTCGGAGGGGCAGGTTCAGCGATCGTGAGGGAGGCTTCCCCGATCGGCCCTCAGGTATGCATACGGGGTGGCGGCAAGGAAGTTCGAGGCGCGTGACGTGTAGACGTCGGCATAGCGCTCCACCTGGCGGGCGAACAGGCTCTTGTCGTTGCCCGAGCGCATGAGCGGTCCCCACGCCCGATTGCGCAGCCGTCCCGACTCGATGGCGAGGGGTGTGATCTCGTCGTCGAGGGCCGCCATGGTGGTTCGCAACGCCTCGATGACGCCGTCGGCCTCCGCGATGGTGAGATCGGATTCGGCGTAGCCGCCCTGGGCGCGCTGGCGGGCGAGGCGGGCGAGGGCGATCTCCTGTTCGACCTCGGCCTTGCGTTGCATCAGCGACTCCAGCTGCTGTTCTTGGGGGCGGAACGCTTCGGTGGCGGCGATCTCGCTCTCCAGTTCGCGCAGCACGAGGGCCGTGCGCCAGCGAAGGAGTGCCTTGCTCACCGAGACGTCCGAGTACAGGTGATCGCCCACGTAGAGGATCTCGTCACCGGAGACGCCGAGGTGGTCTTCGAGGTGCACCGCCGATCCGCCGACGTACACGCTGGCTGGCGACAGCGGTCCGGCGTGGGGTCGCATCAACCCGAGACCCTCGTCCACCACGCGATAGAAGGGCCGGCGCGCGGTGAAGAACTCGGGCTTGGCCGCCGAGACGATCACGGCGTCGAACAGATCGCGCCAGTTCTGGCCGCCGTCGTTGCCCCCCAGGTGGGCGTCGAAGGCGAAGCGCATCATGCGGTCGGTGTACTCCCACTCCGAGTTCGTGATGAGCACGATCCGTTTGCCGGCGTGGCGCTGGTCCAGGAGCGCCAGCGGCATCTCGGGATCGGCCACGACGAACCGCTTCGGATCTGCGACGATCTCCTCCTTGAGGCGGCCCTCCATGTGGGCCTCATCGAGGGTGCTGCGCACGATGTCGTAGAGCTCTGCGTAGGAGTGGACCTCGGGAAGCCTGCCGGCGTCGAAACGATCGACGAGGGCGGCGTACATCGCAGCCTCGGATAGCGAGAACAGGGTGTTGAGGAACACCCAGCGCGGATCGGCGAGGTCGACCGTCACTCCGTGATAGGCGCTGCGGAGGCGGTCGAACTCGAGGAATTCGGTGCCGTGGGCGGCCCGGATCACATACCCGAATCGCGTCGGCTTGACGAGATTGCCGCGGTCGAGGTCGATCGTCAGCCCTCGAATCACCGAATCGGGGTCGAAGGTGAGATCGGCCACCGGCCATCCCCGCGCCACGAGCCGGTCCCGGGTGTGGCCGAAGGCACGCCCTTCCCACTCGTCCACTCGATAGTGGATCAACGTGTAGTCCATGTCGTAGCCGATCGCACGGATCGAACGCAGGTTCAGGGTCCGGTTGCCGAAGATCCGTCGCTCGGCGGGAGGCGGCGACATGGCCATGTCGTGAGCCTAGGACCGGTGAGGGGACCTAGCGCACCAGGAAGGCAGGCAAGGGGTCGTCGGCTTCGAGGGCGAAGGTCGACCTCCCCGTGAAGTGCGCCTCGCCCGCGACCTCGACCACCACCGCAGGATGATCTCCGACCGTGGTGTGGCTGACCGCCATGCCCGTGAACTCCGATCCCACGATGCCGGCAAACCGCCGTTCGACGCCGAGGGGTATCAGTCCGGCGGCATGGTGGATGGCGATGCGCGCCGTCACCCCCGATCCGGTTGGCGAGCGATCCACCTGGCGGTCGGCGAACACGCAGACGCTGGCAGTCGGGTGCTCCGACCACGAATCGGCGCCATCGGTGAGGATGGTGCCGTAGAGAAAGCCGAGGTCGCGGTCGTCCGGGTGTGACAGCGGCAATCGCTGCGACACGATGTCGGTCGTCGCCGCGGCGGCGGCAACGAGGTCCCCGATCGGGCTACCGGGGACCCGCAGCCCGTAGGCGCCAGCGTCGGCGACGGCATAGAAGGCTCCGCCGTAGGCGACATCGAGGGTGATCTCCCCGTAGCCGGGGACGGCCACGGATACGGAGCGGTGGGCCACGAAGGCGGGCACGCTGCGAAACGCCACCCTGCCGACCCGGCCCGCGGACACCGAGGCGGAGACCCGAACCAGACCGGCGGGTACCTGCAGCGCGAACTCCGTGGTCGGCTCCCGGGCCGGGATGAGGCCGTGTTCGATCGCCCAGCGCGCCACCGCGATCGTGGCATGGCCGCACATGGTCGAATACCCCTCGTTGTGCATGAACAGCACCGCGAGGTCGGCTTCGGGATCGTCGGGAGCCACCGGGATGACCCCATACATGTCGGCATGGCCGCGCGGTTCGAACATGAGCAGTCGGCGAAGGTGGTCCAAGTGCTCGCCGGCATGGCGGCGCTTGTCGAGGATCGTGCGGCCGGGGATCGGGGGGTAGCCCGAGACGACGATCCGCACCGGTTCGCCACCGGCGTGCATCTCGACGGTGCCGATCGTCGGGTCCATCGGGGGAGTGTACGAGGGGGTCCAAGACGAGGGCTAGCCTCGATCTCATGGCACGCAAGATCATCATCGACACCGATCCCGGTCAGGACGATGCCATCGCCATCCTCTTGGCCCTGGCCTCGCCCGAGGACCTCGACGTCCTCGCCATCACCGCGGTGGCGGGAAACGTTCCGCTCCCCCTGACCACCGTCAACTCCCTGAAGATGGTCGAACTCGCCGGGCGACCGGAGGTGCCGGTCTATGCCGGATGCGATCGCCCGATGGTTCGTCCCCTCATCACCGCCGAGTACGTTCACGGCAGCACCGGTCTCGACGGTGCCGATCTTCCCGACCCCGTCACCCCGGTCGGGACCGGCCATGCGGTCGATCGCATCATCGAACTCGTCGCGGCCAACCCACCGGGTTCGGTCTCGCTGTGCCCGCTCGGACCGCTCACCAACATCGGCACCGCACTCCAGCGAGCGCCCGAGATCGCCGGCCGGCTCGGTGAGATCGTCCTCATGGGGGGCGGGTTCTTCGAGGGAGGCAACACCACCGCCACCGCCGAGTTCAACATCTACGTCGATCCGCAGGCTGCCGACATCGTCTTTCGGTCGGGAGTGCCTATCACGGTGATGTCGCTCGACGTGACGCATCGCGCCCTGATGCTCCCTCGCCACCTCGACCGATTGAAGGCGTTGGGCACCCGCGTCGCGCTGGCGGCGCACGGACTCCTTGCCTTCTACGAACGCTACGACGTCGAGAAGTACGGCATGGAGGGCGGTCCGTTGCACGACCCGTGCGTGATCGCCTATCTGTTGCGGCCCGACCTGTTCCAGGGCCGGGAGATCAACGTCTCCATCGAGATCGAGTCCGAGCTCACGATGGGTATGACGGTGGCCGATTGGTGGGGCATGAGCTCGCGCCCACGCAACGCCCGATGGATGCGACGCATCGACGCCGACGGGTTCTTCGACCTCATCGTGGAGCGTCTCGCCCGGCTGTGATGGTCGGGGGTGGGATCGGGAGACCCGTCCGGGCGTTCGCTCAGGCGCGCGCCGCCCGATCGCGGGCCGTCTCGGGGACGAAGGCCAGAAGCACCGCAAGGGCTACGAGCGCAGCGATCGCCGAGGCGACGGCATTGGCCGAGACCCCGTGGCGGGCGTACAGCGCCGGCCCGACGGCATCGCCCAGCGAGCGGCCGATGCCGATGGCGACCATCAACCAGGCGAGCAGTCTGGCTCGTGCTCTCGGGGCGGCCTCGGTGGCGAGGGGAACGGTGGCCACGATGGTGATCTCGAAGCAGATGAGCGTGAACGCAAGCGCCAGCAGCCCCCCGGCGAACGACCCGGACGTGGCGGCGAGACCGGCGTAGCCGACCACGGATGCCCCGAGACCGGAGGCCACCATCCGGCGCGCTCCGACCCGATCGGCGAAGAGCAGCACCGAACCCTCACCAGCGAGTTCGGCCACCGCGATGGCCGTCGAGGCGAGTCCGAGGGCGGCGAGCGAGAGGGCGAATCCATCCTCCAGCCAGGCGCCGAAGACCACGAAGGTGGTCTCCGCGGCGAACGAGAAGAGCAGGCCGTTGACGAGCAGCGCCACCATGGCTCGATCCGGCGCCAGGGCGGCGGCGCTTGCGGATCCGTGCTCGCTGTCGGCGACCATGACTCGGGGCGCCGCCACCGCCGCCACCACGAAGAGGCCAGACACGGCCCAGAACGGCGCCCGCCACCCGAATCCGGCGATGAGCCATCCCGCCAGCGGAGCTCCGATCAGCATTCCCCCCGCCCAGGTGAGTTCGAGAATCGAGAGGAATCGGGCGCGTCGCTCGAACGGGGTGTGATCGGCCACGTACGCCTGCGCCGCGGAGTCGAAGCTCGGCTTGCCGACGCCGACGAGCACGAACCCGACGAGGGCACCTGCTGCGACACCGCTGATGGCAGTCACCAGGGTTCCCGCGGCCATCAGCGAGAGACCGAATACGACGAGTCGCACCCGGCGTTCACCCCGGCCGACGGTGGCCACGACCAATGGAGTGGCGACGAACGCCAGTGAACGGGCCGACAGCAAGAGGCCCGCCTGCTCCAGGGAGATTCCCAGGCCGCGAGCGATGGCGGGGAGGAAGGGAAACACGAAGCGATGGTTGGTGTTGACCACAAGCCGTGTCCCGGCCAGGAACCCGATCTCCCGACGCAGGCCACGACGCGACGGGTCGCGGCGACCATCGGGCTCTGGCACGCTCACGAAGGGCCGCCACCCAGATCCGCCGGGGTGACCAACCAGCGCAACACCCCACGTCCTGGGGCCGCCACGCCATCGATGCACGCTGCGGCGGACGTCGGCATCCCAACCGCTTCGTTGGTGAGGGCTGCCACCGTCGCCGACCACACCGGTTGGTGACCGAAGGCGAGTACCGGACCGCTGGTCTGTTCGGCGAGTACGTCGAGAAGATCCCCGACACCACCGTGGTAGAGGCGGGGGTCGATCGATGCCGCCACGTCCCAACCGGCTGCTTCGATCACGATGCGCGCCGTCTCGTGGGCGCGTCGGGCGGGAGAAGTGACCACGGCCGCCGGAATGGGGAGGTTGGCGCCGAGGTGGCGGCCAACGAGCGTCGCATCGATTCGGCCCCGGTCCGAGAGCTCGCGAGCGATGTCGGCTACCCCTGCGGGTCGCTCGGCCTTGGCGTGTCGAACGAGCACGAACAGGGTCATGGTCGGGAGGCTAGGGGTCGTGGCGGTGGTCCGAAGTCGGACGCTCGCGGGTCCGCTACCTTGCGGGTGTCGTGTCGTCACCGATCTCCCGCCGCCTAGCTGCGATCACCGACTCCGCGACACTGGCGGTGAGCAGTCGCGCCGCGCAGATGCGGGCGGCAGGCCGACCGGTGATCGGCTTTGCGGTAGGCGAACCGGATTTCCCCACGCCCGGACACATCGTCGAGGCCGCCCAGCGAGCCGCGGCAGACCCCCGGTCGCACCACTACTCGCCGGCGGCGGGGCTGCCCGAACTCCGCGAAGCGGTGGTGATGAAGTCGCAGCGCGACTCCGGGTTGGAATGCGAGATCGGCAACGTCACCATCACCGTGGGGGCGAAGGGCGCGGTGTATGGAGCCTGCGTCGCTCTCCTGGATGAGGGTGACGAGGTGCTCATCCCGGTTCCCTACTGGGTGTCGTATCCAGACATCGTCGCCCTGGCCGGAGGGGTGGTGCGCACGGTGGCGGCAACGCTCGAACGTGGCTACCGGGTGTCGGTCGACGATCTCGAGGCGGCCCGCACTCCGCGCACCAAGATGCTCATCTTCTGTTCGCCGAACAACCCGAGCGGCGCCGTCTATCCCCGCGACGAAGTGGTCGCCATCGGACGGTGGGCGGCCAGCCATGGGATCTGGGTGCTCACCGACGAGATCTACGAACACCTCGTCTATGGCGATGCGGCGTTCTCGTC
>CAYYIA010000021.1:0-12241 GCA_964471875.1 uncultured Acidimicrobiia bacterium | reverse complement strand
CGCGGCGACTGGGTGATCAGCGATCGCTTCACGGATGCGACCATCGCCTACCAGCTCCTCGAAGACCCTGGAGCCGAAGCGCGGGGATCGATCGACGATGCCGCAGGCGCCCTGGAAAGCTGGCTCGACGGCATCAGGGTCCGGCCGCGGTTTCCCCCCGGACGGGAGCCGAACCCGGGCGAGTGACGCTCAGCTGCGCCGAGATTCGATGAGGTGAGGCCCTCCGGTGATCATGTCGCGCGGCACCGGCTCCGGCAGGAGCAGCGAGGTCACGATGACGGTGACGGCGAGTCCGGCGACGACCCACCAGATCGCGGTCGCATCGAGGATCGAGGCGGCGGCGGCGAAGTAGAGCGCAAGGGCGATCACCGCCCAGCCGATCTTCACGAGAACCCGATAGCCGGTGGTGATCTTCCAATCGGGGATGCGGGTGGTATGTGTGGTCACCCCACCGTATCGGCGTCCCAGCCCTGGATGTGAAGGGTGCTTTTCGCGACCCGATCGGCCCTTCGCGCTAGCGCAGCTTGAACCCGTGAGGGATGAGTTCGGCGAGCGTGTGGACGCGAGGTCCTTCGGGGGCGTCCACGACCACCCGTTTCACGTCGAACTCCACCATGAGTTGGCGGCAATTGCCACAGGGGTAGCCGGCTTCGGTGGCGTCGATACAGGCCACGGCGATCGTGTCGATGGCTCGCACCCCGGCCGACACCGCCCGGGTGATGGCCGATCCCTCGGCGCAGATCCCGGATCCGTAGGCACTGTTCTCGACGTTTGCCCCCGTGTAGCGGGTGCCATCGGCGGCGACGACGACCGCTCCCACCCGGAACCGCGAGAATGGCGCATAGGCGTTCTCAGCCGCCTGACGTGCCGTGGCGATCAGTTCTGTGTCGGTCATCGACCCTCCAACAGCGAGTCGACGAACTCGCCGGGAATGAAGTCTCGCAGATCGGTGAGAGCCTCGCCGACACCGACGAGCTTGATGGGAACGCCGAGCTCCCGCTCGATGGCGAGGGCGATGCCGCCCCGGGCAGTGCCGTCGAGTTTGGACACGGCGACGCCGGTCACGCCCACGGCCTCGCCGAAGGCTCGCGCCTGCGCCAGACCGTTCTGTCCCGTGGTCCCATCGATCACCAACAACACCTCTCCGGGAGCGGGACCACCCCGGCCGAGAACGCGCACGATCTTGGCCAGTTCGGCCATGAGATTGCGCTTGTCATGCAGCCGTCCCGCGGTATCGACGATGAGCACCGTGGCACCGCGCGCCCGGGCCGCAGCGAGCGCGTCGTGAGCCACCGAAGCCGGATCGGCGCCGGGACTCCCCGAGATCACGTCGATGCCCAGTCTCTCCCCCCACGTCCGGAGTTGGTCCGCCGCCGCGGCCCGGAAGGTGTCGGCGGCACCGAGAACCACCCGGTGGCCTTCGCTGGAGAGCCTCGCCGCCAGCTTGGCGATGGTCGTGGTCTTGCCCGACCCGTTCACGCCCACGACGACGATCACGGCTGGGGCGCCTTCCACCGTGAGTGATCGGTCGCTCGACCCGAACGCCGCCACCATCTCCGCTCGCAGCACGCGTTGTGCCTCCGCCGCATCGCTCACTCCGCGCGAGCGAACGGCACCGACCAGCGCGCTGGCAGTGGCCACGCCAACATCCGCGGCGAGCAGGGTCTCCTCGAGAGCCTCCCAGGTGCCTGCGCCGACCCCGCCGCCGAACACCGTGGCGATGCGTCCCCCAAGACCGCCGCGGGGCCGGGGAGGCGCGATCGTCGGCGTGTCACGCCGGACGTCGGTGCTTCGGCCGCGGCGCACCACGGCCAGGACGACCGCTGCAGCGGCGACGGCAGCAACCATCCCGATGACGAGAGCTGGAGTCACACCGACGCGAGCCGTTTGGACAGCACTCGGGACGACTCTCCCGGATCCATCGTCACCCCGTAGAGGACATTGGCAGCCTCCATGGTCTGTTGTTGGTGGGTGACGATCACCAACTGCGAGGTTCCCTGCAGGGTGGCGACGAGGCGCAAGAAGCGACGCAGGTTGGCGTCGTCGAGAGCAGCTTCGACCTCATCCAGCACGTAGAACGGCGAGGGGCGCGAGCGGAAGACGGCGAACAGGAATGCGAGCGCGGCGAGCGATCGTTCTCCCCCGGAGAGCAGCTGCAGCCGGCCGACCTTCTTCCCCATGGGCTGAGCGTGGATCTCGACTCCGGTATCGAGGACGTCGTCGGGTGAGGTCAGCGTGAGTCGGCCGGTACCGCCGGGGAACAGCACGGCGAAGTTCTCGGAGAACTTGGCGGCAATGTCATCGAACGCCTCGGTGAACAAGCGGGCGATCTCGCCGTCCAGTGCCCTGATCACCTTACGGAGTTCCGATCGGGACTCCTCGAGGTCGGCGAGTTGATCTTCCAGAAAGGTGACGCGATCGGACAGTTCGCGATACTCCGCGGCGGCAAGTGGATTGACCGGCCCATACCGACGCAGCTTCGCCGCCAGCGACTCGGCATGCGCCTCGGGGTCGATGCCCTCGGCGAGCTCCGGGCGTGGCGCGGCGAGCGCGGCGTGCTCGTCGGCATCGACCTCACGCCGCAGCCCTTCGACGACCGACTCCTCTCGCACCCGGAGCTCCGCACTCTCGACGGCAAGTCGGGATGTCGACTCGCGCGACTGCTCGATGATGACGGCCAGAGCCTCCCGGCGCTCGCGGGCGGCCTCGAGTCGGGTACCGGCATCGCCGGCCTCGGCACGAAGCGCCCGCTGGCGCTTGCGCAGTGCCTCGACATGACCTCGCACCAACTCATGGGCGCGCCGCGCCGCCACCTCGACCGAGTCGAGACGTTCCACGGCAGATGCATCGACCATCTCGACGTCGCCGCCGAGCAGCCGGGTCACCTCGGCAAGGCGGGACTCGAGCAACTGGCGCCGCTCCGCGCCTGCGGCGACGGCGGCCATGGCCGCTTCGCGCCCCACGCGGGCCTCGTCCCTGCGGACGGCAACTGCACTGCGCCGACGCGAGAGATCGTCCCATAGCTCCTGCTGCGATCCCCCCTCGCCCTCGAGGCCCGCGATGCGACGCCGCAGATCGCCGATGCGCTCGATCCGTTGCGCAGCCTCCTCGGCCAGGGCGCGTGCCCGGGCATCGAGACGATCGAGCTCGGCGGTGTGCTCTGCCCGCGACCGCTCGAGGAGCCGTACTGCCTCCTCGAGTCCACCGATGCGGCTGGCGGCACGCTCGACGCCAAGCGATGCCTCTCGCTCCGTGCGCTCAGAGGCATCCCGCGCCCGTTGCGCCGTGGTGCGACGACTGGCGGCGCGCGCTGCCTCCACGCCGGCACGCTCGACCTCCAGGCGCGCCGCCGCCATCACCCCAGACTCCACACCTTCCGGAACCGCCAGGACCACTCCGGTCGCCGTCACGAGGTCCCCGTCCGAGGTCACCGCCCGAACGGCCGGGTGGGAGCCCACGATCGCCCGCCCAGCCTTCCAGTCGGCGACGACCACCACGTCGCCGAGCACCGCCGCGGCCAGAGCGCCATCGGCGCCGCGCCCGAGGAGATCGACGAAGGCGGTACCCGAACCGGTGGCAAGCGCCGCCTGCCGGGCAGGCACCGCATCCACCGACGATGCCGAGACGAAGGCCACCCCGCCCTTGCCGTCTGCCTTCATCGCCGCCACGGCGCCGGTCAACGATCCCGCAGAGGCGGCGACCAATGCCTCTGCCCAACCTCCCAGGGCCGCCACCGCCGCTGCCTGCAATCCCTCGGGCACGTCGAGCCGGTCGGTGAGCGACCCGACGATGCCGGCGAGTGTGGCGGCATGACGGCGGGTGTCGGGATCTCCCCGGCCCGTGGTGGTCGACAGCGCCTCCAGACGAGCGCTCGCCGCGGCGAGCGCGGTCTCGGCGAGATGGTGAGCCTGCTCGGCGGCGCGTGCCGCCTCGCGATCCGCCACCGCCGCATCGCTGGCGCGATCCCGCATACGGGCGGCCTCGTCCGCCTGCAGGCGGGCAGACGCGACTTCGACCGCCAAGCGCTGTGACTCGGCGACCTCCTGCTCGATGAACGCCGCCACGGCACCGCGCCGACGCGCCAGGTCGGCCGACTCTCGCCCGTCGCGGGACTCCGCGGCCTCCAGCGCGGCGAGGTCACCGCGCAGCGACGCCGCCAGTCCTTCGGTGGGAAGACGATCCGACTCGGCCAGGGATCGCTCTTCGTCGTCGAGCGATCGCAGGGCGACTTCGGCGCGGTCGGCGGCCTCCGCCGCGGCCGCCTCCTCGGCGATGGTGGCGGCGAGACGCTCCCGCAAATCACGCTCCTCGGCGCCGAGTCCCGATCGGCGCTCCACGGCACCCGACCACGTGCGCTCCATGTGGAGACGGCGCTCCCTGGCGACCAGGGCTATCGAATGCAGACGCTCCGCAGTCGTCTCCAGGCGCGCTGCGGCAATGGTGTCACGCTCGAGTGCCTCGCCCGTCTCGCCTGCGGCAACCTGAAGATCGCCGAGCGACGCCACCAGGTCGTCACGCTCGGCGACGGCGGCGCCGAGGACGGACCGCGCCGCCGACTCCTCGGAAGCGATGACGGCCAGGCGACCACGAATGGAACGCAGTCGGTCGCCACCGATCCACAGCCGCCACGAACGCCACTCGTCTCTCACCGAGTCGTACTGTGCGGCGGCACTCGCCTGACGCTTCAGCGGCTTGAGATGGCGCTGTTGCTCTTCGAGGATGTCACGCAGCCGGGCGACATCCACGTCGGTCGCCTCGAGACGACGGATGGAGCGATCGCGCCTCGCCCGGTGCTTCACCACGCCTGCGGCCTCTTCGATCACAGCCCGGTGTTCCTCGGGACCGGCGTTGAGCACCGAGTCGACCCGACCCTGGCCGATGATCACGTGCTGGTGTCGGCCGACCCCGGCATCGGCGAGGAGTTCCTGGATGTCGAGCAGCCGGCATGGCACTCCGTTGATCTCGTACTCGCTGGTCCCGTCGCGATAGAGGCGTCGGGTGATGGTCACCTCCGACAGCTCGAGCGCGGTCGGATCGTCGCCATTGTCGAGGGTGAGCGAGACCTCGGCACGGCCCACCGCGGGACGGATGGCGGTCCCGGCGAAGATCACATCGTCCATCCGGGAGGTGCGCAGCACCGACGTGGCCTGGGTGCCCATCACCCAGGCGATGGCATCGACCAGATTCGACTTCCCCGAGCCGTTCGGGCCGACCACCACCGTCACACCGGGCTCGCACTCGATGCGGGTGCGATCGGCAAACGATTTGAAGCCCACGAGCGAGAGGGTCTTGAGGTGCACGGGTGACCAAAGGGTATCAGAGGAATGACAGCGGTGTGATTAGCGGGGCGGCAGGTTGCTGGAGGCAGGGCGACTCCCGCCGGTCGCGGATCCCCGTCCCAGGCAGCCTGCTAGCCGCCGCCTGCCACCTGATCGAGGTACACCTCGACCCGGCCGGAATGCTCGGGGCAGAGGTACGACACCGCGCCGGCCAGGACTGCGCCGACCGTGACCCCCTCGCCCGGCGAGATCGCCCCGGCGAGGAGTTCCTCGGAGGTGGCCTCGACATGAAACAGGGCGGCCGCGACCGTCACGAGGGCGTCGGCGGGCGGTCCCTGGTCGAGGGTGAGACAGGCCGACAGGCCGGCATTCACGGCCTCCGGGTCCTCGACCTCCACACCGTCACCGTTGCCGACCGCCAGCCGAACCGCGGCGAGGAACGCTGCGGAGAGATCCGCGGCCACACGCTCGGGACACACCTCCGCAACCCCTGCGGTGAGTACCTCGGCGAGGATGGCGGCGTCGCCCGTATCGTCCCCGGCACCGGTCGCAGCCACCGCCTCGTCGATGGCGGCAGCGAACGCGCCGGTTCCGTCGCACAGCCCCACCACGAGACCCGCAATCTCTCTCGCCGCCATCGCGGCGAACCGAGTGCCGTCGAGGGCCCGGTCCGCAGAGACGGCGAACTCGAGGGCGGCCTCGGCTCGGGGATCGGTCGTCGTCGCAGGGGAAGTACTTCCACCGCACGCCGCCAACACCAGGGCCAGTGCCCCGAGCCTCCTCATACCTGGCAGCCCCGGCACCAAAAGGAGCTGCGTCCCCGCACCACGACTCGCTCGATGATGCCCCCACAACGGCGGCAGGGCTCGTTCTCCCGGCCGTAGGCAGACAACCGCGAGAGGTAGTCGCCGGCACGTCCGTCGGGGAGCAGATACGCCAGATCGTCGAGGCTGGTGCCACCGTGGCGGAGACCGGCTCGCAGGACCACGGGGATGGCGCGGCGCAGCGCTCGAACCTCGTCCTGATCCAGCGAACCCCCGGGTCGCTCCGGAGCGATTCGAGAGCGAAACAGGACCTCGTCGGCGTAGATGTTCCCCAGCCCGGCGACGATGCGCTGGTCGAGGAGCAGCGCCTTGATCGGGGCACTTCGCCCGGCAAGCGCGCTCGCGAGCCGTCCGGCTGCGGGGAGGTCATCGAGGGCATCCGGCCCAACGGCGGCCAGTGCTCCTGCCAGCTCATCATCGGTGAACGCCGCCATGAACCCGAACGTGCGGGGATCCACGAACCGCAGCTCCGGACGAGCCCGTAGTCGGATGACCACATGGGTGTGCCGAACCTCCGGCTCGCCCGATTCGTTCAGCGAGAGGCGACCCGACATCCCGAGATGGCTCACCCAGGTGATCCCCCCCGTGAGGGGGGCCACCAGGAACTTGCCACGCCGGCCGAGGTGGCGCACCGTCTGCCCGACCATGCGTCGTGCGAGGTCGCCCGGGCGTTCGTTGCGCCGGGCCATGCGATCGCGCCGCACCTCGACCTCGGCGATGACTGCACCCTCGACGACCGGAGCGAGGTGGCGGCGGGTGGTCTCGACCTCGGGAAGCTCAGGCATCGTCGCCGAGGGCCTCGAGAGCCCGACGCGCCGCCACCTGCTGAGCCCGCTTCTTCGACGATCCGGATCCGGTTCCGGCGACCCGACCCTCGATAACCACGGTCGCCTTGAAGGTCCGCTCGTGATCGGGACCGGCGCCCGTGACGGCGTATTCGGGGACCACCCCGGTGCGGGCGAGCACCTCCTGAAGGCGCGTCTTGTAGTCGCGCTCCCCCGGCGTCTCGGCGGTCTCCGCGATGACCCCCGACCAATGCTTGAGAACGATCCGCCGGGCTCGCTTGAAACCGGCGTCGAGGAACACCGCCCCAATGAGGGCCTCGAGCGCATCGGCAAGAATCTGCGGCTTGGCCCTGCCCCCGGAGGCATCCTCGCCCTTCCCGAGGCGCAGAGCCTCGCCGACTCCGAGCGAGGCGGCAATGCCGGCGAGGGTGGTTTCGTTCACCACGGCAGCGCGCACCATGCTCATTTCCCCCTCGGACAGCGCCCAATGGTTGTACAGCTCGGCCGCGACCACGAGCCCCAAGACGGCGTCGCCGAGGAACTCGAGCCGCTCGTTGGACACCTCGGCGGGATCGTCGGCCGGCAACGACCGATGGGTCAGGGCCTCCTCGAGGAGCCCGCTCTGGTCGAACTCGTGGCCGAGCGATCGCGCGACCGCTTGTGCGGGGGTCTTAGCCATGAAGTCCCGCCTCGATGCGGCCCACGAGATCGCGCTCGGCCCCCTCCCCGGCCATCGTGAGTGCGTTGGCGATGGCGCGCCGCGTCGACGAGCCATGGGCGATGACGACGGTTCCCTTCACCCCGACGAGGTGGGCGCCCCCGTACGCCTCGGGGTCAAAGCGCTCCCGCAGCCCCATCAACGTGGGAAGGAGGACACCTGCAGCCTCCTGGACGGCAGGGTCGGCGGACCCGGCCATGCCCTCGAGGACGTACCGGCCCACCACCCGGGCTACCCCCTCCGCCGTCTTCAGGAGCACGTTTCCCGTGAACCCATCGGTGACGAACACATCCGCAGTGCCCCGGCCGAGATCCCGTCCCTCGACATTGCCCACGAAGTGGGGCGTGCGCGCCTTCATGAGCGCATAGGCCTCCTTCTCGAGTTCACGGCCCTTTCCGGCCTCCTCGCCGATGTTGAGGAGGCCGATCGTCGGGGCAGTCCGGCCGAGGTAGATCTCGGCCATGACCGAACCCATCACCGCGAACTGGAGGAGGTGCTCGGCCTTCACTTCGACGTTCGCCCCGGCATCGAGCACCACCGTGGGCGATCCGATCGGGAAGATGGTGGCGATGGCAGGGCGCGACACGCCCTTGACTCTCCCGATCATGATCGCGGCGGCGGCCATGGCCGCGCCGGTCGATCCGGCCGACACCATCCCGGCGGCCGAGCCCTCGGACACGAGCCGGGCACACACCGTCACCGAGGCCCCCTTCTTCTCGCGGATGGCGGCAGCCGGATCGTCACCCATCTCGATCGTCTCCGGGGCGTGCACGATGGGCAGGGTGCCGGAGGCATCGGCCAGACAGCGCGCCAGGACGGGCTCGTCGCCGACGAGAACCACGTCGACCCCGCGTCCGGCAGCGTCGAGCGCGCCGAGCACGGTCTCGGTCGGGGCGAAGTCGCCACCCATGGCGTCGAGCGCAATCCGGGCCATAGCCACACCTCAGCGGCAGAACCGCAATGGAATCCTCACGCCCAGGGCCGGGCGGGCGCCGGTGGTCGCCGCCGCATGGGCGAGCCTATCGGCGTGTCCCCGAGCGCGCGCGGATGGGCGACTACGGTCGAAAGCGGGCCCAACCCGGGAGCACCGCTAGGACGGAATGACTTCCCGACCCTTGTACGACCCGCAGGAAGCGCACACCCGGTGTGAGAGCTTGGGCGCGCCACATTGCGGACAGCGATTCGAGCTCGGTGACTCGAGCTTCCACGTCGCCTTCCGCTGCCGGGTCCGGGAGCGGGACATCTTCTTCTTGGGGACCGCCATCTCCAGGCCCTTTCAATGGTTCAGGTGTCGAACAATCCCTGCAACGGGGAGAACGGAGAGTCTGGCTCGTCGTCGTGCCCGGGGCAGGAGGCGCCATTCAAGTCGGCTCCGCACACAGAGCAAAGTCCACGGCAGTCGGGACGGCAGGTCGGAGACAACGGAATCACCAGAAGCACGGCATCACGCAATACCGGCTCGAGGTCGGCGACATCGCCGTGAAGCGGGTGGCCGTCGGGATCATCGGGCACCCCGAGGGCCTCGAGGACGTCCACCACGACCTCTTCGTCCCACTCGGTGAGACAACGGTGGCAGGTGTGGTGGACCATGGTCGACACCGGGCCGCGAACGACGAGGCCTCCCGACGCCGACTCGAGGACGAGGTCGCCGACGATCTGCGGCCCGAGGCGAGAAAGGTCGAAACCCCAGTCGATGGCGGAGTCGATGGCCACCGTGCGACGGTGGCCGGGATGGGCGAGCAGGTCCGCCACATGAAATCGGAACTCGGATTCCCGCGCCACGGCTACTGCTCCCGGTTTCTCGCCTGGTGGAGCTCGGCGCGGAACCGGCGCACCTGGCCCAGCAGGTCGGTCAGCACCGTCTCGGTCGATTCGAACGCCTGCTCGGAGTAGTCCTCGGCCTCGAGGCGGATACGGGTCGCCTCCCCCTCGGCGTGGCGCACGAGAGCATTGGCCTCGTCGACCGCCTCCTTGACGATGTACGACTCGCTCACCAGCTCGTCCGACCGCACCCGGGCGCGCTCGAGCATCTCACGCGCCTTTTCGTTGGTACGGGCCACGAAGGACTCGCGCTCGCGCACCATCCAGCGCGCGGCGCGCATCTCCTCGGGCAGGTCGTCCCGCAAGCGATACAGCATGTCGAGCAACCGCTCACGATCGAGCATGACATTGCCCGACAGAGGAACGGTCCGCGCGCCCTCGACGGCGATGATCAGCTCGTCGACCAGTTCGAGCAGCTGCCCGGTCGTCGCCGGCACCGGCATGTCGTCCTGCTGGCCGAGATCGAGGTCGTCACTCATCGCTGGTTCCTCTCCGCCAGTGCCTGGGCCACCACGGCAGGCACCAGCTCGTCCACCGAACCTCCGAGAGCCGAGACTTCCTTGACCAGAGACGACGAGATGTACCCCCATTCCGGCTTCGTGGCCACGAACATCGTCACGATGCCGGACAGGTGCCGGTTCATCTGCGACAGCTGGATCTCGTAGTCGAAATCGGTCATGGCGCGCAGGCCCTTCACGACCACACTGGCGCCCACCGCGGCGGCGAAGTCGACCAGGAGCCCGTCGAAGCCTGCCACCTCGACGTTGTCCCATGGACACGACGCCTCGAGCAGAGCGCTGCGCTCCTCGATGGTGAACAGAGGCTGCTTCGACGGGTTGGCGACGACCGCCACGACCACCCGGTCGAAGATCGAGGCACATCGTGAGATGACGTCGACATGGCCGTTGGTCGGCGGATCGAAGCTGCCGGGCACCAGGGCCGTGATCACCGCTCCTCCTTCACCAGCCGCGTGATCTCCGCGTCGCCGTACGTGCGCTGCCATTCCACCACAAGACCGGCCGGCGGGAGCGGCACACCGCTCCCGGATCTCCGGTGGACCACCACGATCGCTCCGGGGGCCAGCCGGGCCGACAGCAGGCCCAACACCTGTTCCACCGACGGCAGAGCCAGTGCATACGGCGGATCGACGAACACCAGATCCACCGGCGGCCCGGAGCGGGTCAGGTAGTCCTCTACCTTTGCCGCCACCACGTCGCCCCCCAACCCGACGGCCCGCAGGTTGTCGGCGAGCGCACCGCGAGCCTCCCGGCCCCACTCGACGAACGTAGCCGCCGCCGCCCCGCGGCTCAGCGCCTCCAAGCCGAGCGCACCCGAGCCGGCGTAGAGATCGAGCACGACGGCTCCGACCACCCGGTCCCCGAGGCCGGAGAACACCGCCTCCTTGGCGCGATCCATCATCGGGCGGGTTTCGAGGCCCGGTGGCGCCTTCAGACGCCGCCCGCGGGCGCTACCCGCAATGATCCTCATGAGATCAACAGCCAGTCTTCGGAACCCCCGAGGAGGGCATCGGTCTCTTCGGCGAGCTCGCGATGCTCCGCCAGGTCGGGATCGGCGGCCACGAGCGCGAACGCCTCGCGACGCGCCTCGACGAGCACCTCGACGTCTCGCAGCACATCGGCGATGCGCAGGTCGGCGACCCCCGCCTGACGGGCTCCAAACACCGTGCCCTGCCCGCGGATCCGCAAGTCCTCCTCGGCGAGTCGGAAGCCATCGGTGGTGGAGACCATCGCCTCGAGGCGCGCCTCGCCATCGGGCGTCGTCGGGGCCGCCATCAAGAAGCAGAAGGACGGATGCTCGCCGCGGCCAACCCGGCCCCGCAGCTGATGCAGTTGGCTGAGCCCGAACCGATCGGCATCCTCGATCACCATGACGGTGGCGTTGGTGATGTCGATGCCGACCTCGATCACGGTGGTGGCCACGAGGATGTCGATGGTCCCCGCGCGCATCCTGCCCATGACCTCCTCCTTCTCGGAGGAGCGCAGCTGGCCGTGGATGAGTCCCACGCGGAGATCCGAGAAGATGGCGGAGAGCCGCTCGAATTCGGCGGTGGCCGAGGCCGCCTGGAGCTTCTCCGAGTCCTCGACAAGGGGGCACACCACGAAGACCTGACGGCCCGCGGCCACCTCGGACCGGATCACGCCGTGCACGTGTCGCTCCCCATCCGGACCCGGAGCCACCCACTTCGTCTGCACCGGAATGCGGCCCCGCGGCATCTCGTCGAGGATCGTCACGTCGAGGTCGCCGTAGAGCGTCATCGAAAGCGTGCGCGGGATCGGGGTCGCGGTCATGATGAGCAGGTCGGGTTCGGGGCCTTCCGCCTTCTCTTTCAGCTGGACCCGCTGATGGACTCCGAAGCGATGCTGCTCATCTACGACGGCCACCCCGAGCCGGGCGAAATGGACCCCCTCCTGGATGAGGGCGTGCGTGCCCACCACGATGTCGACGGTCCCCGCCGCCACCGCAGCGAGCACCACCTCGCGATCGGGTGACGACCCGGTGAGCAGTGCCATCCGCACCCCCACCAGCGCCGCGAGCGGAGCCAACCCGAGGTGGTGCTGTTCGGCGAGCACCTCGGTGGGCGCCATCACCGCCCCCTGGTACCCGCCTTCGACGGCGACGAGAAGCGCTGCCATCGCCACCACGGTCTTTCCGGATCCGACCTCGCCTTGGAGGAGGCGATGCATCGGGTGGGGCGAGCGCATGTCCGCCCGGATCTCGTCGATCGCCCGCCGCTGTGCCCCGGTGATGGCGAACGGAAGGCTGTCGAGGAACGCCGCGACGAGGCCGGCATCG
>CAYYIA010000020.1:0-12388 GCA_964471875.1 uncultured Acidimicrobiia bacterium | reverse complement strand
AAGACGAAGTCGAGGGTGTGCTCCGATCATGGGCCGGTGGCGCCGGGGGGTGCATTGTGGAACGGGTCGGGCGAACTCCCGGCGAACTCGGCCCGCAATCGACCGTCGGAGACTTCGTCGTCGTGCTTCCCGACGGCTATCGCATCGCCGTCGAGGTCAAGAACCAGGCGATCATCGGACTCAACGGGCGCGAAGGCATCCTCGGTGAACTCGACCGAGCGATGGCCAATCGGGCAGCCTCGGCGGCGGTGTGCATTTCGCGACGCGACGCCTTTCCTGCCGAGGTGGGCCGGTTCGGGGTCTACGGGAGCCGGGTGCTCGTGGTCGACGAGGGTGACGGCCTCCTCACGGCGGTGGCCCTGCAGTGGGCTCGAGCCCGGGCCGCAGCCGAGGCATCCGGCCGCAGTCATCACCTGGACGTGGCCGCCATCGCCGAGCGCGTGGCCACCATCCGACGCATGGCCGAGAGCCTGAAGAGCGCCCGCGCCGGTCTCACCGACATCCGCAAGGGGGTCGAGGCACTCCACGAACGACTCGGCGACCTCCGCAGCGAGATCCTCGCCCAGGTCGCCGATGTTGAGCACGAGCTTCTGGGAGCGGCTCCAGGCCGGTGACCGTCGGCAATCCCAGGAATCTCGAGGGGTCCGACGTAACCTCATCGGCAAGCCAGCCATGGGTTTGCACATGCCGTCCGACGAACCGAATCCACGCCGATGATCCCCGGGGTCTCCGGTGCCGCCGAGTCCGCCGCCACCGCCAAGCTCATCGCGGTGACCCGGATGCGCGACCCCGGACTCGCCGACCATGGCATGCGCACCGCCCATGTCGCCGCCGCGGTCGCCATCGAACTGGGACTCACACCCGACGAGGCCGACCGCGTCTACCTGGGGGCCATGCTGCACGACATCGGCAAGCTCGGCATCCCCGAGGCGGTGCTGTGGAAGCCCACCGGCCTCGACTCGACCGAATGGCGGGAGATCCGCAGCCACCCCGAAGAGGGGCATCGCCTCATCGCCGACATCGTCGCCCGCGAGGTCGCAGCCTGTGTGCTCTATCACCACGAGCGTGTCGACGCCGAGGGCTATCCCTTCGGAGTTGGTCTGCGCACCCTCCCCATCGCCGTGCGCATCGTCCAGGTTGCCGATGCCTATGACGCCATGACGTCGGACCGACCGTACGAGGGACCGCTTCCCGTCGCCACCGCCATCGCCGAACTGCGGCGGTGCGCCGGCAGCCAGTTCGACGCAGAGGTCGTATCCGCCCTGGCTCGGCTGCTCGCCACTGGGGCCGGAGAGGCCGGCATGCTGGTGCTGGCACCGACCGCGGACCCGCTTCCCGCCGATCCGTTTGCCGTTCCCATCCGCGCCGCCGGCTAGTTCAGGCGTCGAACACGGCGCGTGCCGCCTGACCCTCCGAGCACTCGTCGAGCAACGGGCACCAGCGGCACCAGGGACCGGCCGTCCGGGCGAACGCACCCGACTCGGCCCAGGTGGTTCGCAACTCCCCGACCACCCTTGCAACCCTGATCGCCGTTGCCTGGACTCCGGCCGTCGTAGGCACCTCGTCGGTCCGCTCCCCCGAGCCGACCGACACCGCCTCGACCCGACCCGGAACCTCACCGCGATCCATCGTCCACAGCAGCGAGTAGAACGCCAGCTGGGGTGCGGGATCGCCAAGACCGGCCGTCTTCCAGTCCACCAGGCGGGTGCCGGCCGCACCGTCCGCAAACACGGCATCGATCGAGCCCCGCAAGAGCACCCCCTCCGCGGGCACCACCTCGAGCGACACCTCGGCGCCCGCAAACCCATCCGTGCCGAGCTGCTTGAAGCGCTGATAGAGCTCGCCCACCTCCTCGATCACCGCGGTGAGCTGGCTCGGCTTCAACCCGAGCGCGCCGAGCTTGGCATTCATGCCCCCACCGATCTCCTCGCGGCAGGCGGCGGCAACACCCTCCGGAGGAATCGGACCGCTCTGGAGGTGGCGGGCGAACACGCGATGAGCGAGACCACCGACGAACGACACCCGCGACTCGGGTCCGTATACCCCGCGCAGACGGCCCGCCGCCTGCTCCGGGCACCGTTCGTAGGCGACGAACGTCGTCGCCGACAGCACCACGTCATCGCCGGGAGGCACCTCGGGGAACTCGATCGGTCCGAACATCGTCATACCGGTGATGGTATCCGTGGCCACCCACGCGCCTCCGGCTTGGCCGCGCGGAAGCGGTCGACGACCGCGACCGGAGTCCCGTCACCATCGGCGACGATGAGATCGATAGCGACACCTCACCGGTACAATTCGCCCCCCGAGCCCCCCGGGTGATCCCAATGCCACGAGCCGTTCGCCTGTCGATCATCGCCGCCGCCATCCCCATCGTGCTGTTGGGGTGGATGAGCGTCGTCTTCGCCATGGATCACGCTGCCGACAACGGCGAGGTGCTGGGACGCGTCGCCATCGGGGAGGTGCAGTTGGCCGGCCTGAGCCGAGCCGAAGCGGTCGCCGCGGTGAAGACGGTCGAGGCCGCGCTCGGTTCCGAGCCGATCCTCGTCACCATCGCCGGGTCCGAGTTCACGCTCCTTCCTTCGCAGGTCGGCTTCGACCTCGACGAGGAGGCCCTGGTCGACGAGGCCCTCGATCAGGGTCGTGGCGGCGGATTCCTCTCCGAGCTGAAGTGGTGGTTCTCCAACCTCGCCGGCGGAGACACCCACAGCCTCCAGGTCCAGGGCACCTACAACCGTGATGCGCTGCTCGGGCTCCTGCAGCTGTGGGAGTCCGCCGCCATCGCCGATCCTCCCCTCGAGGGGGGAATCACCATCCAGGGCGACGTCGTGGTCCCGGTGTACCCCAAGGAGGGGACCGGTCTGGACTTCGAGGCAACGGCCGATCTCATCGAGGCCGAGATCCTGGGGGCCCGTCGACCGGTGGAGGGAATCACCGAGTTCCGCACACCTGCCCTGACCACCGACGACATCGATCGCGCCGTGGACCGTGCCGAGGAGATGATCAGCGAGACCGTCACCCTCGCCAAGATCGTTCCCGAGATCACGCTGCTGATCCCACCCGACACCCTGCGCCAGTCGATCGCCAGCAGGATCGTCGCCGACGAAGACGGACGGCCGCGGCTGGACCTGTTCTTCCAGATCGGGCCATTGGTACAGCACCTCAATACCGTTCGCGACCAGATCGAGACGGAACCGGTGAATGCCCAGGTGGTGATTCGACCCGACGATGTCCCCATCATCATCGAGGGATCGAATGCCGTTCTGGTCGATGACCCGCTCCTCCCCGAGGCGGTCCTCACCGCGGCCACATCGGTGACCCGAACCGGCCCACTGCCCGTCCGCGATGGCGCCGAGCCCGAACTGAGCACCGCGGACGCCGAGGCGCTCGGCATCCGCGAGCTGCTGTACACGGCGACGACCTTCTACACGTGCTGCGGCGACTTCAAGAACCAGAACCGCATCATCAACATCCACCGCATCGCCGACGAGGTGAACGGCGCGATCGTGATGCCGGGCGAGGACTTCTCGCTCAACGAGTACGTCGGCAAGCGCACCGAAGAAGACGGGTACCGGCCTGCGGGTGCGGTCGTGGGACCCGTCGTGTACTGCTGCGACCACCCTGCGAACATCGGCGGTGGCGTCAGCCAATTCACCACGACCCTCTACAACGCCGTGTGGTGGGCGGGGCTCGGGATCGTCGACCACACCCCTCACTCGATCTACTTCACCCGCTACCCGATGGTGCGCGAGGCGACCCTGGGCTATCCCAAGCCCGACCTGGTGTTCCGCAACACCCTGCCGTATGCGGTGTACCTCAAGACCGAGTACACCGACACCTCGATCACCGTGAAGGTGTTCGGCGATGATGGTGGGATCACGGTCGAAGGCGTCACCTCTGAGCGATACAACATCGTCGAGCCCTCGGAAGAGGACATCTACTACGAGGCCGACCCCACCGTGCTCCCCGGCGAGGAGAAGGTCACCAGCACCGGCACTGCAGGGTTCACCGCCGACACGACGCGCACCATCACCTACCCCGATGGGACCAAGAAGGTGCAGACCTGGCGGTGGACGTACGACCCCATCCCCATTCGCGTGGCCATCAACCCGTGCGAGATGCCCGTGACCCACGCCGACTATGTCGGCCCGTGTCCGGTGCAGGTGCCGTCGGTGGGAGGCCTGGCCGCCGCCCAGGCCGAAGCCGCCATCGAAGGTGCGGGATTCGTGTACGCCGTGGGAGCCCCGTACCCCGTCAACGAGGCATGCGGATGCGTGGGCACGGTTCGCGCTCAGGATCCGGGGCCGGGGACCTGGCTGACACCGGGTGCCACGGTGACGGTTCGGCTCGGAGAACTCGAGGCGCCACCCCCGTGAGTCAGCGGTAGAAGACGAAGAAGTCGGCGATACAGGATTCGGCCGCCGACCGCGCCGAGTCGTCCCAGCCTCCGGTGCGCCGCAGTACGACCTGGCTCGACGCGACGAACACATGCGCCAAACCGGGGACCGTCTCGAACAATCGCGCCGCCAGCCGCGCCGGGAACGACTCTGCGGCCTCGGGAGCCGAGGCGAATGCCATCCCATCCTGACCGGTGATGCTGCGGTCGGTGTCGAAGACGGCGACCTCGCCGACCGTCCTCGTCGATGTCACTGCGATCGGCTTGCCCATGGGGTCGGACTCTAGAGGGTCGCTCAGCCGCCGACGACGTGGAGCTTGAGAAGGTTGGTCGAGGCCTGCTGGTTCGGGGGAATCCCGGCGATCATCGCCACCCACTCGCCCGGCGCCACGAGCCCGCGATCGACCAGGAGTCGCTCGGCCTGAGCGATCATTTCATCGGTCGACGCATACCGGGGAAACAGCAGCGGCGTCACACCCCACACGGCGGCCAGGCGATGCAGGGTCGCTTCGCTCGGGGTGAACGCCACGATCCGTGAGTTCGGACGGTAGCGAGAGACCAATCGGGCGGTGTTGCCGCTTTCGGTGAAGGCCACCACCGTTCCCAGCCGCAGCGCGTTGGCCGTGTCCGCCGCAGCCTGGGCGATCGCCGTGGGAAACGGGAGGTCGTCGGGCAGGAATCCGGCGGTGACACGCGCCGGATATCCGGGGGTGCGTTCCGCCTCGGTGCAGATGCCCGCCATGACCTCGATCGTGCGCACGGGGTACTTGCCTATCGCCGTCTCGGCCGAGAGCATCACTGCGTCGGACCCGTCGAGTACGGCGTTGGCCACATCGGTGACCTCCGCCCGGGTGGGCCGGGGTGACGACGTCATCGACTCGAGCATCTCGGTGGCCGTGATCGAGATCCCCCCAGCATCGTGGGTGCGGGCGATGATCTCCTTCTGCACGCGGGGCAACGGCTCGAAGCCCAATTCGACTCCGAGATCACCCCGGGCCACCATCGCCCCGTCGGCCTCGTCCAAGATGTCCGACAGGTTGGCGAGGGCCTCGGCTCGTTCGATCTTGGCGATCACGGGGACGTCCCCGGCCACGGCGCGCACCCGCAGGATGTCGGCACCGCTCGTGACGAACGAGGCCGCCACCATGTCGACGCCGGCCTCCCGACCGAAGGCGAGGTCGACCTCGTCCTTCGCGGTGACCGCAGGCAGACCCACCGCCACGCCCGGGAGGGCCACCCCCTTGTGATTGGCGAGGCGTCCTCCCGTGTGCACGACGGCGACGGCTCCCGCGGCATCGACATCGCGCACGGTGAGCACCACCATCCCGTCGGCACACAGGACCCGATCCCCGGGACGCAGGTGCATGGCGTCGAGGTGCTGCACATAGACCCGGGAAGCATCGCCCTCGCCCTCGCCGGCCATCAGGCGAACTTCGGCTCCTGGCGCCAACTCCACCCCCCCATCGGGGAACGTACCGACGCGAATCCGCGGCCCCTGGATGTCCTGAAGGACCGCCACGACGCGGCCGTGGGTCCGCGAAGCCTCGCGCACCAGGCCGATCATCCGGCGATGTGACTCGTGATCGCCGTGGCTGAAGTTGAGGCGGGCCACATCGAGGCCTGCGGCCACCATGGCGCCGATCACATCGGCCGAGGCACTGGCGGGCCCGAGGGTGGCGATGATCTTGGTCTTGCGGGCCACGGGCGGCACGATACCGGTCCTCCCTAGGCTCGCATCGTGATCGCCGCCATTCCCCTGCGGGGCTTCGACTCGGCCAAGACCCGCCTGGGCGAGGAGCTGCCACCCGACATCCGCGCCTCGGTGGCCGCGGCGGTGGCAGCACGCGTGGCCACGGCATGCCGGGCGGCAGGCTGGCGCGTCCTCATCGTGTCGTCGGCCCCCGGGGTGGTGGCCTGGTGCGATCGCAACGACCTCGACACCCTGGCCGATCCCGGCGGCGGGCTGAATGCGGCCGCGGCAGCGGCGGCTTCGGCGATCACCGGGCGATGGATGGTGATCCACGGCGACCTTCCCCTGGTGACGGCAGCCGACCTCGAAGGAGTGGCGGAGAAGCTGGACGGCGACTCGGTGGTGCTCGCCCCGTCGCGCGATGGCGGCACCAAGGTCGTCGCTGCCACGGGCTCGTTCGGCTTTGCCTACGGCCCGGGCTCGTTTGCCCGGCATCTCGCCGCGGCAGCACCTCGCCGGACCACGACCATCGTCCGAGTGGGCCTCGCCGTCGAGCTCGACACCCCGGACGACCTCAGGGCCACCCTTCGCCACCCCGAGGGTCGCTGGCTGAGCGAGTTCCTATCCTGAGCCGATGAGCACCATCGCAGTACTCGGCACTGGCATCGTCGGCACCGCCGCGGCCTGGGACCTCACCCGTCGCGGTCACGACGTGGTCGTGGCCGACACCCGGCCGGAGGCACTGGCTGCCGCCGCGAGCATCTCAGGGTCCAGATCGGTCACTCTCGACGTCACCGACGCCGCCGCCGTTCGCAGCCTGCTCGACGGCGCCGACGCCGTCGTCTCGGCGGTCGCCTTTGCCCTGGGTGTCGCCGTCGCCCAAGCGGCCATCGCCACGTCGACCCACTACTTCGACTTCGGCGGCAACCCCACGATCGTGGGTGAGCAGTTGCTGCTCGATGGGGCGGCACGAGACGCCGGGATCGCCCTCGTCCCCGATTGCGGGCTGGCCCCGGGGATGGCGGACGTGCTCGCCGTCGGCGTGGTCGCCTCCCTCGGCGATGGGCCGATCGACGAAGTCCGGCTGCGCGTCGGCGCGCTCCCCCAGGTCCCGACGGGTGCACTCGGCTACCAGTTGGCGTTCAACCCGGCCGGGCTGATCAACGAGTACGCCGAGCCGTGCGAGGTCATCACGGGTGGCCGCTACGCCACCGTGGAGCCGCTCACCGGGACCGAGGGGGTGGCGTGGGAAGGCTGGGGTCCGCTCGAGGCGTTCCATACGGCAGGCGGATCGTCATCGCTGCCCCGACGTTGGGAGGGTCGCGTCGCCGAACTCGACTACAAGACGCTGCGCTTCCCCGGCCACGGGATCATCTTTCGGGCGATGCTCGAAGTGGGGCTGTTCGATGAGACCCCGCAGCCCGGGAGCGGTGTCGCACCTCGGACGATGCTGCTCGAGGCACTCGCCCGACACCTTCCCTCCGGTGCGCCAGATCTCGTGCTCGTGCGGGTGTGGGGCACGGCTCGCCGCAACGGAGTCGTGACCTCTGTCGGGTACCAGGTCGAGGATCGCCATGACGGCCGGTTCTCGGCTCTCGCCCGGACCACGGCGTTTCCCGCCACTGCGCTGGCCCACCTCGTGGTGACCGGGGCGATCGGCACGCGCGGAGCCTGCACGATGGACGGCGCCCTCGGAGCCGACGAGATGATCGCCGCGCTCGATGGAACCGGCATCGACTTCGCGCCCTATGCGCCGGAACCGTCCCGGTAGCATGACCGCCACGGAAGGAGCCCTCGTGGAGAACGCGGTCAGCGTCATCACCGGCGGCACCGGCGGCCTGGGCCGGGAGGTGGCGCAGCGGTTTGCCGATCGCGGCCATCGTCTCGCCATCACCTATCTCGTCCCGAGTGAGGCCGACGAGGTCGAGGAGCGCCTCGGACTCCCCGAGGATCGGCTGTTCCTCAAGCGGGTCGACTGCACGGACAGCGAGGCGGTGGGATCGTTCATCAAAGAGACCGCGACCCGCTTCGGCGGCATCAACGTGCTCGCCTGCCTCATCGGTGGGTGGGCCGGAGGTCGCGACGTCGAAGAGACCGACGATGTGCGCTTCGACCGCATGATCGACCTCAACCTGCGCAGCACGTTCAATGCGAGCCGGGCGGCGCTGCCCTACCTGCGTGAGGCCGAGTGGGGCCGCATCATCATGATCGGCAGTCGGGCCGCCGTGGAGCCACCTGGGGGACAGGCGATGTACAACGTGGCCAAGGCGGGCGTGATCGCCCTGGCCCGCACGATCGCCGAAGAGGTCAACGACTCCGAGGTCACCGCCAACGTGGTGCTCCCCTCGCTCATCGACACCCCCGCCTTCCGCGAAGTGGTGCCGTTCGCCAACTACGTCGACTGGCCGACTCCCCAGCAGATCGCCGCCGTGATCGACTTCCTCGGTTCGCCGGCATCCGGGGTGATCAGCGGAGCCGCCATCCCCGTATACGGGAAGGCCTGAGCTCCGGTGAGGCGCATCTTCGTCGCGATGCTGCTTCTCGTGGCCGGCTGTGGCGACGACGCGGCCACACCTACCACCCTGGAGCGGGCCGCGGCAGTCGAGCGATACTGCGCGGTCCTCGACGGAGCGACCACCCGCGGCTCCGGGGAGACCATGCAGTTGCTCGGCGCAGTGGCACTCCCCGAGATAGCCGACCTGATCGAGCGCATGCTGCGGTTCGAGTCCTCGGGACAGGACCCGCTCGACCTCGCCGCCTTCAACGATGCGACGTGCGGGGTCGCCTTCCCGTGATGGGAAGCGGATTGGGATGATGTCGTAGCCCCGACCAGATTCGAACTGGCGTTACTGGCTTGAGAGGCCAGCGTCCTAGGCCGCTAGACGACGGGGCCGAGGGCGGTCAGACCGCCTTCGCTCGGGGGGAAGGATTCGAACCCTCAATGACGGGACCAGAACCCGCAGTGTTGCCATTACACCACCCCCGAAGGGCCGCTGAATCGTAGCGAGGCACTCCGGGTGGGCAATTCACGGCTCAGGAGCCCATCCGGGCCCGCGCGCCGGCGATCCGAGAAAGGGTGCGCTCGCGCCCCAAAGCGGCCAGCGACTCGAACAGCGGGGGGCTCACCGCAGAGCCGGTGACCGCCACCCGGATCGGCTGCAGACCCTTTGCCGCGGTCAGGCCATGCGCGGCGAGCATCGCCCGCAGCGCCTCCTCGATCCCCACGTGTGTCCACGATGCCACCGGTGCGAGCGCCGCGGCGGCACCGTCGAGGGCGACCCGTGCTTCGGGCGTCGTCATCACCTTCGCCCACGAGGACGCCTCGTACTCGAGATCGCCCTCGAGCAGGAAGCGGACCTGCGGGGTCACCTCGGTGAGGCGCTTGGCCCGCTCCTGGACGAGCGGAGCCACGGCAATGATTGCGGCGTGCTCGCCGCCGGTGAGCGGCCGGCCGAGATCGTGCTCGACCAGCGGCAGGGTCGCCGCGGCGAACGCCTCCGGTGCCATCGCCCGGAGGTAGTGGCCGTTCATCCATTCGAGCTTCGCCACGTCGAACACCGCCGGATTGCGCGACACCGATCCGAGGTCGAACCTTTCGATCATCGTCGCCAGGGGAACGATCTCCTCGTCCCCGCCGGGTGACCAACCGAGAATCGCCAGGAAGTTCAGCATGGCCCCCGGAAGGATTCCGGCGTCGCGATAGGCGCGGAGCGCGGTGTCGCCGTGGCGCTTCGACAGCTTCTTGCCATCGGGTCCGTTGAGTAGGGAGAGATGGGCGTATGCGGGGCGGACACCTGCCATGGCATCGGTGATGAGGATGTGCTTCGGCGTCGACGGCAGGATGTCCTCGCCACGGATCACATGGGTGATGCCGTAGTCGACGTCGTCGACGGTCGATGCGAGGTGATAGGTGGGGGACCCATCGCTGCGCAGCATCACGAAGTCGTCGACGTTGTCGTGGTTGAAGGTGATCTCGCCGCGCACCACGTCGACGAACCGCGTCTCTCCCGGCCGGGGCACGGCGAGGCGCACGGGAGGGGGATTCCCGGCAGCGATGCGCGCTGCCGCTTCGGCGGCCGAAAGCCGATGACGCCCGTCGTACACCGGTGACTCCCCCGCGGCTTCAGCCGCTACCCGCAGCTCCTCGAGCTGCTCGGAGGTGGCCCCGTCGTAGTAGGCGGTTCCCGCGGCAACCATCGCTTCGGCCACCTGGCGATAGCGATCGAACCGATGGCTCTGCCGGTACGACCCGTGCGGTCCACCGATCTCGATGCCCTCGTCCCAATCCATCCCCAGCCAATTGAGACTGTCGAGGATGTCCGCCTGGAACTCCGGTGTGTTGCGCTCGGTGTCCGTGTCATCGGAACGCAGCACGAACACCCCGCCGTGATGGCGGGCGAAGAGCCAGTTGTACAGGGCAGTGCGTCCCCCACCGACGTGGAGGTACCCCGTTGGCGAGGGTGCGAACCGAACCCGAACGGTCATGATCCCGCCACGACGGGGTTCAAGAGGCTTCCGATCCGCTCGATCTCCACCTCGACGCGATCCCCGGGTCGGATGGGTCCGACGCCGGCGGGGGTGCCAGTGAGGATCACGTCGCCGGGAAGGAGTGTCATCACCCGGGTGACGAACGCGAAGATCTCGGCGACGCCGAACACCATGTCCTCCGTCGAGGCGTCCTGACGGAGCTCGCCATTCACCGAACAGGTGATGCGCAGCCCGAGGGGATCCACCTCGGTCTCGACGGCGGGACCGAGCGGGCAGAAGGTGTCGAAGCCCTTGGCTCGAGTCCACTGGCCGTCCTTCTTCTGCAGGTCCCGGGCACTGACATCGTTGGCAGCGGTGTAGCCGAGGATGTAGGCGGAGGCGTCCTCGGCAGCGACGCGACGCGCCACTCGGCCGACGACGATCGCCAACTCGGCCTCGTGGTGCACTTCGTGCGCCTCCGACGGGAGCACGATCGCTGCTCCCGGGCCGATGACCGCGGTCGTCGGCTTGAGGAAGATCACCGGCTCATCCGGCACCTCGGCTCCGCGCTCGCTGGCGTGGTCGACGTAGTTCCGACCCACGCAGACCACCTTCGTGGGAAACACGGGCGCGAGGAGATGGACGTCATCGAATGCGATCACCGTCTCGGTGGGCTCCCAGGCCACGAAGGGAGTACCCCGATGGACGCGAATCCCTTCCGGTTCGACGACGCCATAGGCGATCTCGTCGCCGGTCATGCGGACCCGAACGATCTTCACGCCGACAACCGGGACGGGGCGAGGGTGAGTCGCTCGGTCGGAATCGCCGCCACCAGGGCGCGGAGCCGGGCGTGATCGTGGCCGATCCCGGCCAGCCGCCCCGCCGAAGCGTCATCGAGAGCGAGCAGGGCAATCGCTGCGGCGGCATCGGCCGCGACCGGAGCTCGACCGAGGGCGGCGGCACGCGCTCCCATGACCGCGGCAACGGCTGCGGTCACATCGGCGCGGTGTTCCTCGCCTCCGGGAAGGTCGCGCTCCCGGAGCAGGCGCAAGGCGTAGCCGGTATCCGGTCCCGGCGTGCCAAACCCGACGCCGCGAGGCACCGCATCCGGGCCGCTGAGATCCCCCGGGCGATCCGGCCGCCATCTCCCGGGTGCCGGGGGATGGGAGGTGTGCCGAGGAAGATCCTCGATCCCCAACGAGACGTTCGGTTGCTGACCCACAAAGCCTCCTCGAGCACTCCTAGAGCGCGCCGTACCCGTCCATGGTTCGATCAGGCATGAGCCTATCCGCCCGCACTCCTACACGAACTGCAGCCACGACCGGTACTGCGGCACCTCGCCACGTGCGGCCGCAAGGTAACGCTCCTGTGCGAGACGGGTGATCGGGCCGGGCAGACCGGCACCGACCGTGCGGTCGTCGATCTCGCGGATGGGCGTGACCTCGGCTGCGGTGCCCGTGAAGAACGCCTCGTCGGCGTAGTAGAGGTCCGAGCGCGAGACCTGGTCCTCAATCACCGGGTGGCCCTCGTCGGCAAGGATGCGCATCACGCTGGCCCGGGTGATGCCGTCGAGCGCTCCCGCAGAGGTGGGTGGCGTGCAGACCACGCCGTCGCGCACCAGGAACAGGTTCTCCCCCGTGCCCTCCGCCACGAATCCCGCCGTGTTCAGCATGAGCGCCTCGTCGTAACCGGCGGCGAGCGCCTCCTGCTTCGCCAGGACACTGTTGAGGTACTGACCGGTGGCCTTGGCATTGGGGATGAAGGTCTCGTGATCAACCCGGCGCCACGACGACACCCGGATGCGAACGCCGAGTTCCATCCCTGCAGTGCCGAGGTAT
>CAYYIA010000019.1:0-12459 GCA_964471875.1 uncultured Acidimicrobiia bacterium | reverse complement strand
TTCGACACCAGCGGCGGCCCTGGGGGGCAACATGCCAACAAGGCGTCGACCCGGGTCGAGCTCTCGTGGGATCTCAACGCCAGTCCGGCGTTGTCCGACGCCATGCGCCGCCGCTTGCTCGATCGTCTCGGCTCGCAGGCTGTGGGCGGTGTGCTGACGGTGGTCGCCGCCGACACGCGATCGCAATGGCGGAACCGATCGATCGCCCGCCACCGGATGCAGGAGGTCCTTACCGAGGCACTGCATGACGATCCCGATCGGGTGGCAACGCGGGTTCCCGCGGCCGCACGACGACGCCGCCTCGAACGCAAACGCAGGCGCTCGGTCCTGAAGCGATCGAGGCGAACTCCGGAGGAAGAGGAGTGAGTCCTCAGTCCTCAGTCCGAATCGCCCCCAGACCTTCGGACTGTGGACCGATGACTCCTAACCGCTAACCCGCTGCCGAGTGATCCCTGCGCCGCAGGTGCTCCCGGGCGTGGGCGATGGCCTCCTCGGAGGTATCGAACAGGTGGTCGCGATTGCGGCTGATGAGATCCAGCACCCCGGTGCGCTCCAGCAGTTCGCGGGGTTGGGGCTGCAGGCCGGAGACCATCACCACGATGTGGCGGCGCTCCAACGCTTCTACCAACCCCCGCAACGCGGTGAGCCCGGTGGCGTCCATCACCGGCACCCGCCGCATTCGCAGGATCACCACCTTGATGTCGGCAGTCTCCTTGAGCACCTGATCGAAGAACTGGGCGGCGGCCCCGAAGAACACCGGCCCATCGATGCGAAATGCAAGGATGTTCTCGTGTTCTAGTCGGGTCTCTTCACGGACCTCGGCGGCGGTGTCGTGGTGGCCGGACGTGGGACCGGACAGCACCTCGGGATCGATGCTGAACATCTTGCTCATCCGCACCACGAAGAGGAACCCTGCGGCGATCATCCCCACCTCCACGGCAAGGATCAGGTCGAACACGATGGTGACGCCCATCGTGAGCAGCAGGACGAAGGCGTCGGAACGCGTCGAGCGCAGGATCGTGCGAGCGGCGTGGGACTCGACCATGCGGACGGCGACCACCATGAGGATGCCTCCGAGAACCGCCAACGGAATCCTCGTGGCCAGCGGCGCCAGGAACAGCAGGATGCCGAGGAGCACGACGCCGTGGAATGCCGAGGCGATCCGGGTCTTGGCACCCGAGCGGACATTGACCGCGGTTCGCGCCAGAGCGCCGGTGGCGGGCATGCCTCCAAAGAACCCGACGGCGACGTTCGCCAGGCCCTGGCCGAGAAGTTCGCGGTCCGGATCGTGGCGTTCCTCGATGGTCTGCCCGTCGGCGACCACCGCCGACAGCAGGCTCTCGAGCGCGGCGAGGATCGCCACCGCCAATGCGACGCGCGCGATGTCCACCACAGCGCCCGCCGAGAACACGGGTAGGTCGGGTGTGGGGATGGTGCGGGGCACGCCGGTGACGCGAGCGACACCGTCGAACCAGTCGAGAAGCGACACTGCGGTGCCGACGAGCAGTGCCACCATGCTCGCCGGGATGGACCGCAGCCGGGGCACCCTGAGCCAGAGCGCCATCACCACTGCGGTGATGGCGGCGAGGACGAGCGCCGGACCAGCCGGAGATTCGAGGAAGCCGCGCACCGTGCGGGTGGCGACCACGAGGGTCGACTCGGCAGGCTCAGGAGTGACGCCGAGTACCAGAGGCAGTTGCTGCAGGAAGATGATGACCGCAATGCCGTTGGTGAAGCCGGTGATCACCGGCCAGGGAACAAAGCCGACATAGCGCCCCACCCCCCCCACCGCCATGGCCACCAACAGAAGGCCGGCGATGATCGCCACGAGCGGAAGGGCCGCTGGTCCCCGCGAGGCCACGATGGGGATCAGCACCACCGTCATCGCCCCCGTTGGTCCGCTCACCTGGAAGTTCGAACCACCGAAGATCGCGGCGACGATGCCGGCCACGATCGCAGTGGTCACGCCCACCGCCGGAGACACGCCCGTCGAAACGGCGAAACCGAGCGCAAGCGGCAACGCCACCACGGCCACGGTGATCCCCGAGACCAGGTCGGATCCGAGGTACTCGAGGCGATAGTCGGAGGCACGGGGAAGGAGGCGCCTGATCTTCACAAGGGGGTGAATGTATACCGGAAGTCGCCAGTCGCCAGTCACCAGTCGTGAGAACCAGAGATCAGAGTCTCGAAACTGGGGACTGGAGACTGGAGACTGGAGACTCCCTAGCCTCCGGCGCCTCCGGTGAAGTTCCAGGCGGCAAGGCGGAGTGATGGGGCGCGCACCACACCCTGGCCGAATTCGGAATCGGCGTAACGCAGGTCGTCGCCGATGCCGAGCACATTCCCCGGACCGAGGGCCTTGACGAACGACTGGGTGAATCGGAGATTCGTGACCGCCCCGGTGATCACCCCGTTCTCGATCATGAAGGTGCCGTTGCGGGTGAGCCCGGTGACAACCTGGCTCTTCGGGTCGAGGATGCGGCAGTAGTTGAACGTGGCGACATACACACCGCGCTCCACCGCAGCGATCATGTCGTCGACCGTGTCGGTGCCGGGCTTCACCACCACGTGACCAGCGAGTGGCCCCAGGGCGCCGCTCATCGCCCAGGCGTGGCCCGTGGAAGCCACCCCGGCGCGCCGTCCCGAGCGGCGGTCGTGGACCACGGTCTTGGTGATGCCGCGATCGATGAGCGTGGTCGATTGCTTGGGAGTCCCCTCGGCGTCATACGCCTCGCCGAGCGCTCCGGGACCCATCGGGTCGTCGATCATGGTGATGCGCTCGTCGAACTGGGCGGCACCCAACTCGACGAATGATTGGCCTTCATTGAAGGCTTTCCCGTTCAGCCCATAGAAGTCGAGGAACACCGCGATCGTTGCGACCGGCTCCGGAGCCAGCACCACCTCGTACTCACCAGGCTTGAGGTCGAAGGCGTGCATGCCGCGACGGGCCCGATCCGCGGCGAGCGCTCCTGCCACGGCGCCATCGAGATCGGAAAACGCGTTCGACGTCTGATGGGCCGAACCGGCGCTCTCCCCGGTCTGGTGGATGCCGTCGATGGTGGCGCGACTCGCCCGCGCCGAGGCGCGGTGGCCGGCGCTGTTGGCAAACGCCGTCTCGAACGAGTCGGTGTCGCAGAATCCCGCCGCCGACAAGCCACCCCCGGCGTCGACGAAGGCCTTGACCGCTGCGGCGCGACCCGCCGGGGTGGCGCCATTCGTGGAGGCGTGTGAGAAGTCGGCAGCAGCGACCTTCACCGGAGCGGTGAGCCCGGGCCAGTCCTCGTCGACCGGCTGGGTGGCCGCCACGACGAGAGCGTCCTCGGCGAGTTTGCTCAGGGCGGCATCGTCGGCGCGATTGCCCGTGACCGTGGCCACACGTCCGCCTGCCGAGACGCGGAGGCGAACGTTGACATACTCCTCGCCCACGTTCTGATGGATGAACGAGTTGGCAAACCGGGTCAGCTCGAGACGGCCCACCGCGACGGTGGCTTCGGCCTCACCTCGCGACCCGATGATCTCGACGAGACGGTCGGCGGCCTTACGCGGATCGGTCATCCCTTCACCCCCACGCGCACCTCGGCAAACCGGCCCGGCGAGGCCGAGTGCCCCGTGTGGGCCACCTGCATCGGCTGTCCCTTGCCGCAGTTCGGGGTGCCCCAGTGCACCCACTCATCCTGGCCTCCGAGACGATCGAGCTGGGCCCAGAACTTCGGTGTGATCCCGGTATAGGTGGGGTTCTTCACCATGCGGCCGAGCTTGCCGTTGCGGATCTCCCACCCGATCTCACATCCGAACTGGAAGTTGAGCCGCTTGTCGTCGATCGACCAGGAGCGGTTCGTCGACATGAAGACGCCGCGCTCGGTGTCGGCGATCATCTCCTCGAGCGACGAGTCACCCGGCAGCAGCCCGACGTTCGTCATCCGCACCATCGGCAACCGCGCATATCCGTCGGCGCGCACCATGCCACCAGGGGGAAGACCGGCGATGGCCGCCGAATCGCGGCCCGACAGCACCCCCACCCAGCGACCCCGATCAACGATGGGGACCCGCTGCGCCGGGGTGCCCTCATCGTCGAACCCGAAGGTTCCCAGGGCGCCACGCAGGGTGGCATCGGCGGTGATGTTCATGATCTCGGACCCGTAGCGGTGCGTGCCGAGCTTGGCGAGTTCGAGGTGCGATGTGCCGGCGAACGCCGCCTCCCACCCCAGGATGCGATCCAACTCGATCGCATGCCCCACCGACTCATGGATCTGCAGGGCCAACTGGCTGGCTTCGAGGATCAGCGTCATCTCCCCCTCGGGGCAGTCGGCGGCCGTGAGCAGGGCGGCTGCCTCATCGGCGATGCGCGGGGCATTGCCGAGGAAATCCCAACGCCGCACCACCTCGAACCCGCCCGTCTCGAACTGCCCGAACGATTGCGGGTACGACCGGCGATGGGTTTCGCCGTCGCCGAGCGCGGTGGCATCGAAGCCGCCGCCGGTCTCGACGATGTGCTGGTGGATGCGATGACCCTGCGACGACACGAACCACTTGTGCGTGTCCCAGGCTCCCAGCGAGGCGCGGGCGAGCCGAATCTCCTTGGTCTCCTGCATCGCCGCGGTGACAGCCATGAGCAGGTCGACCTTCTCGGAAATGGGAACCTCGAGGGGCGCCTCGGTGAACGGGGTCTCGTACTCGGCCTCGACCACCGGGACGTCTGCCAGAGGTGACGGCTTGCCGGGGACCACGGCTGAGGCCTTGGCGATCTCGGTGGCGCGAGCACCAGCCGACTTCAGGGCTGCCGGCGACAGGTCATGCGTCCCGAAGAACCCCCATGAGGAACCGACGAGCGCCCGCACTCCGACACCGGCAGCCTCGCCACGATCGAGTTGCTCGACGCTCCCGTTGAGCACTTCGATCTGCTCGTCGCGGGCCTCTACATAGCGGGCGTCGGCGTAGGTGGCTCCGGCGGCGAGTGCCGCTTCGACGGCGGCGCGGGCATGGTCGAACATGGGGTGGGAACGCTAGCGGATGGTGCGGTGCCCGGTTCCGATGGTGATCACAGCCCGGTGGCGGTATCGGCGATCAGCTCGTCGACAACGGCGCACAGGGCCTCGCGGTCTCCGGCCCCAGCCGCCAGCGCGCTGCGGTAGGTCGCAACCTGGCGGTCGGCACTCGTACCCGAAGCCACGATCGCCCGGGCGTGCTCCACCTCGGCGAGACAGCCCAGCTCCTCGGCGTCCTCGCGCACCAGGTCGATCAGCTCCTCGAGCAGCTCCGAGTACGGCACCAGCCGACCACGGCCGAAGTCCATCAGCGATCCCTCCGTGCCGTACCGCTGGGCACGCCAGACGTTCTCGGCGATGAGCATCGGGGGGTAATGGCGCCAGCGTTGGTTGTGGTACCTGCGACGGAACAGCATGGAGAGGATGGACTGGAACAGCGCCGCCACCGCCATCCCATCGTCGATGCGAGTGCAGACGTCGGAGATGCGGAGCTCGAGCGTCGGATAGCGCTCGGAGGGCCGGACATCCCACCACAACTTCGAGGCATCCTCGATGAGCCCCGGCTCCACGAGTGTGTCGACGTGGCGCCGGTACTCGGCCCACGACGAGAACTGCTCGGGGATCCCGGTGCGGGGTAGAGAACGGAAGACGCTGAGCCGGTACGACTTCAGCCCGCTCTCGATCCCGTGCCAGAACGGTGACGACGTGCTGAGCGCCAGGAGATGGGGAAGGAAGTACGTCACTTGATTCATCAAGTCGATGCGCAACTCGGGATCCTCGATGCCCACGTGGACGTGCATCCCGCAGATCACGAGGCGGCGCACCACCACCTGGAGGTCCTTTGCCAGCATGAGGTAGCGCTCGCGATCGGTCACCTGCTGATCGGCCCAATCGGCAAACGGGTGGGTGGACGCAGCGATGAGCGCCATCCCGTGCTCCTCGGCCACCTGGACGAGACCCCGCCGGAGGACGCCGAGATCGCGCCGGGCTTCGCCAACAGTCCGGCAGATGGTGGTGCCCACCTCGATCTGCGCTTTGAGGAATTCCGGACTCACCTGCGAGCCGAGCACCTCCCGGCAGGCGGTCCACACCTCCTCCCCGGGATCGAGCACGAGGTCGCGACTGATCGGATCGACCAGGAGGTACTCCTCCTCGATTCCGATGGTGAAGGCCGGTCGCTGCACGGGATCTTGCCTCTCGCGGTTCGGCCACGGTACCGCCAGAGGAGTAGCGTTACGGGTATGGCTGCCAAAGGATCGACTCCAGACCGCACCGCACTGACCAGGGTCGCCGAGTGGGCAAAGGCCGAGCCCGGTGTCTCCGTGGCTGCCGATGGGACCATCACGGTCGCCGGCGACACCCCGCTCCACATCACCGTGACCGGCGACGACGAGCGGGTGCAGCTCACCCACCGCCACACCGAGACCACCGCCGATGCTGCGCGTGTCGAAGCCGTGCGGCGCAGCCTTCCCGGGCGTGGATCGGCCGTGACCGGAGCCGTGAGCGCGGCGGGTTCCACGTTGGAGATGACGCTCACCTCGACGCTCTACATCGACGGCCTCACCCGCCAGGGTTTCGTGTCCGCCTTCAACGAGATGGTCGCCGCCACCGATCGAGCCGTGGGATCGGTTCCTTCGGCGATCACTTCCGTCGGCGCCCCCGCCGCCGTCGCTCGGGACGCGGCGGCGATCGCCCAGCAGGCTCCCGCAGCCGCACCGGAGATCGAGCCGGTATCGGCCGACTCCGCACCGACGATGGTGCTGTCCACGGTCTGGGCTCCGACCCACCGTGTGCCGGAGGGCGGGATGAGGGCCTGGCCCAAGCCCGATCCCGCAGTCGATCCCATCGCCACACTCCAGGCTCGCGTCGAGTTGAGCATCGCCGAGAGCCGGGGCGACTGGGCGCGCGTCATCGGGTCGAACGGTTGGACCGGATGGGTGGACGCCCGCCGTCTCCTCCCCATGACCGCACCGAGCGGCGTCGCTGCCGCCGCGAGCACTGGGGGCGGTTTCCCCCTGGGGGCGCTCGGAGCGATTGCCCTCGCGGTGGCGGCGTTCCTCCCCTGGTTCGACAGTGGCGGATTCACCGCCGATTCGTTCGATGTCGCCCTCCCGTTCCTGTGGGACCTGGAGGCATCGGGTGACCCGGCGCTGGGATTCGCCATCGCCGGCCTGGGGGCGCTGGGGCTGCTCGCGCTGTTCGTCAAAGGCGTTCCCGACGGCGTACGGCGACTGGCAGGCATGGCCGGTTTGGCGGCCACCGCCTTGTTCGCCTTCCAGGTGCACCGCGGCGTCGACACCACGGTGAGCGACACCATCGACGTGCTGGGCATCGGCGTATGGGTCGCCCTGGCCGGGGCCGTGGTGCTGCTGATCTCGCCGAGAGGGCGGATCAGCAAGAGCTGAGGCGCGACCACCTGCCAGGGTCCGCCGTACCAGTGGCAGTGGCATCGGGCATCTGGCATCGGGCACCGACCCGTCACTACCGTTCCCCCGTGGACTCATCCGCCTACGACACCATCAAGGGGTTGCGCGTCACCCGCTCCTATCTGGCGCGGACGCTCGACCCGGAGGATCTGAAGGCGATCCTCGAGGCAGGCCGATGGACGGGGTCCTCGAAGAATCGCCAGGGATGGGTGCTCGTCGTGATCGAGGATCAGGCCGCCCGCGACCGCCTGGCAACCGCTGGCGACTTCACCGACCCGATCCGCAACGCCGCCGCCGCGGTTGCCCTCGTCAGGACCGCCGATGGCAACGACTTCGACATCGGGCGCCTGGCCCAGAATCTCATGCTCGCCGCCGCCACCCGCGGGGTGGGGTCATGTCCTGTGACCCTGCACCACACCGACATCGCGCGGCAGGTGCTCGGCCTTGCCGACGACCGGTCCTGCCGTTTCGCCGTCGCCCTCGGATACCCGGATCCCGTGGCCGAAGAAGCCGGCCGGGCCCTGCGTCGCGCCGCAGGAATGTGGGGACGCAAGCCTCCCGATGAGGTGATCCAGCGCGAGTTGCGGTAGGCGTGCCGACTCCAACGGATCACGGTTCGCGCAGGTAGAAGTTCGTCAGCACCGCCCGGCTCACCAGGCGATATCCATGACGGTCAAGGAGCCGGAAGACCTCGGAGGCGCGAGGTTCACGCGAGTCCATGTCGTACTCCTCGACTGCGATCAACGTCGGGCGGAACCGTGTCCAGTCGTTCGTAGCCAGCACCACAGCGTCGAGGCCTTCCACATCGATCGACATCAGGTCGATTGAAGTGTCCGGCGGAAGGTATCGGTCGAGCAGCACCGCGAGGCGCATGGCGGGAACCGTCACCACCTGCTCGATTGGAACACCCTGAGTCTGCGTAACTGAGGCTGCCCAGGCCGAGTCGAGAGTGTTGCTCGACGCCCACTCGCCGAACATGATCAGGTCCGCCGGGCCGTCGCGATCGGATACTGCCGCCTCGACGAAGATGTCGCGGGGGCGCTCTGAACGGAAGAGCGCCGCCATGAGCGGGTTTGGGTCGATCGCGATGCCGCTCCATCCCACGCGGTAGAAGAGCGCGGTGTTGGAGGCCAGCCACGGGTGGTAGGCACCAACATCCACATAGAAGCCGTTGTCCACCCAATGGCCAGAACGCATCAGCAGTTCGCGCGCGATGACGTCCTCACCATGCTGCGCAAAGGTGACGCGTGCGTCTCGCGGGATCGCTTCGCGGCCCTCCGCCGCACCGACCCCGCCACCGCGAAACGGCCATCGTCGGATCCGTTGTGGGTTCGCCAAGGTCCCACTTCCTGCGCGCACAAGAGATCAAGCGTCACCGACCATCTTTGGCCCGACCGGCTCACGCTCGCCGTAACGGTGTCCGCCCGTGACGAACCCAGCGTACCCCCCGGCACCCAAAGGAGCCCGCGACAAGGGCCTCCGGCTCGAGCCGCGCATCGGCTTCGGGTTCCACGATGGCCCGACACTCCCGCGGTGATCCCGAGTCACGAGCGCGTCGGGGTTCGGACGCGAGTGCGCCCCGGCGTCGGGGCGCACTCCGCGGGATCGGTGGGCTACAGGCCCTTCATAGACACACTGAGCGTCAGCAGCGCTCCGCCGGCGAAGGTGGCCCAGCACCCGAGGTCCTTTATGTCCTCGAGCAAGAGGAACGTCACGAGCCCGGCGATCATCGCCAGGGCCGACAGGTAGAACACGATTCTCTTCGGAGGGGTCAGGTTCGTGCAGCGATCCTCTCGATCGGTGGGTTGTGGCCAGCATCGAAGGCAGGACGCCGTCGCGCCTCGGCCGAAGGGCCCCACCCGTGGCCTCACATCGGTGAGTTCACCGCTGGCTCGACACCGCGACCCCCAGTCCTCGGTCGCCGCGGGTACCCGCCGTGAGGGGTATCAGGCCGGCCGGTCGACCCCCGAAAAGCGGTAATCGGACCACCCCGGTCCGCCGATGGAGTCTCAACCGGCGATCGGAATCGATGAGACGGACCGAAACTGGGCTTCGACTGGCTGCTGCCCCGCGCCCGAATCGCCCGGAGGCGTACCACGACCCGGGCCACGGTCTCCCCCGGCATCCTGCGGGAGACATCCCACCGGTCGAGTCTCGCGGTCGTCGCCGGCTGATCCAGACCGTGGCCGTCAGCGCGCTCGTGGTGAGCGCGGGGTACCTGGTATGGCGGGCCGTCTTCACGATCGAACCGTCGGCATGGTTCGTCGCCATCCCCATGTTCCTCATGGAGGCCCACCATGCCCTCGGTCTGGGTCTCTACACCTTCTCGCTCTGGGACGTCGACGCCCCACCAGCACCGGCTCCGGTCTCGGCAACCTCACTGCGGGTGGCAATGCTCATTCCCACCTATGACGAGAGTGTCGACGTCCTGCTTCCGGTGATCTCCGCCGCACTGGCCATCGACCCTGCTCACGAGACCTGGGTTCTCGATGATGGCAACCGGCTTGCCGTCGCCGAACTCGCCCGTGGCCTTGGAGCGCGCTACCTGTCCCGCGCCGAGAACACCGATTTCAAGGCAGGCAACCTCAACAATGCCCTGAGACACATCGATGCCGACCTCGTAGGGGTGATCGATGCCGACCATGTGGTCGAACCCGGCTTCTTCACCAACACGCTCGGCTACTTCGAGGATCCGGGCATCGCCGCGGTGCAGACCCCACAGGACTTCTACAACCTCGACTCGTTCGAGCACGAGCCGCGAGACATCGACGAGCCGATGTTCAACGAACAGGCCGTCTTCTATCGCGTCATCCTCCCGGCGAAGAACCGATGGAATGCCGTGTTCTGGTGCGGCACGAGCGCAGTGCTGCGCGTCGCGGCGCTGCGCGACGTCGGCGGTGTGGCCACGGGGTCGGTGACGGAGGACATCCACACCTCCATCCGGCTCCACAAGAAGGGGTGGCGAATCGTCGCACACAACGAGGTCCTCGCCCGCGGCCTCGCCGCCTCGGACGCCAACCAGTACATGCTGCAGCGGCGTCGCTGGGCGCGAGGTGCCATGCAGGTGATGCGATCGGAGCGATTGCTCACCTCGCCCGACCTGACGATCCGTCAGCGCCTGGCGTACTCGGCAACCCTCATCGCCTGGTTCGACTCCCTTCGTTCCCTCGGCTTCATCGCGCTCCCGATCCTCGTGCTCGCCACCGGGGTGATGCCGATCGACGCTCGGATCTGGTTCTTCGGACCTGCGTTCCTCGCCACCTTCCTGGCACAGTTCGCCGCCATTCGCCTCTTGGCCCGCGGCCACTACCCACCCGTGCTCTCGGTGATCTTCGAGACCCTGCGCATGCCGGCCGTCGTGCCGGCACTCGCCGAGTTGATCCGGCCGGTCAAGCAGCGGTTCCGGGTGACCCCGAAAGGCCGGCAAGCGGAGACACGAACCCGGGTGCGCCCCCCGTGGCTGCTGCATGCCCTCCTTGGTCTGTCCGTGATCGCCCTCATCTGGTTCGGAACCGTCGTAACCGGGCATGGACCGGTTCGCTATGCGTTCCCCGAGGCGATGATCGGAACCGCAGCATTCCTGATCCTCAACGTGTTGCTGTTGCGTGCGGCTCTGAGGCGAATCACCGATGCTCGCTACGGCGGTGAACGGCGCGCCAGCGTCCGTTTCCCGGTGAACATGGCGGCCACGCTCGGGAAAAGCTTCGCCACACTGACCGACCTGTCGCTCACCGGCGCTCGCCTGCGAATGATCACAACGGAGGCATTCGATCGGGGCGAGGAGCTCCCCCTGATGATCGTGTACGGCAGGATCCAGCTCGAGGCGCGGGTGATCAACGTCTATCGGGGAGCCGACGGGGTCGCCGAGATCGGCATTCGGTTCGAGCCACGGCAGTGGCAGGCGATGCGGCAGCTGGCGCTCCTGCTGTTCCACGGCAACCCCGGCCATGAGGCCGTAGCCGCCCTGGCGGCGCCTCGGCCGGCCGTCGTGTCCTCGGCGTGAGCCGCCTCGCCGCCAAACCAGTAGGTTCGAGGATGTGGTCTCGGATGGTGCCCTGGAACAGCTCCTCGGCCGGACCCCTACCGGCTCCGACGGACCTGGACCATTTCGGCGAGGATCGCCACGGCGATCTCCTCGGGGGTGATGGCACCGATGGGCAAGCCGACCGGACCGTGGATGCGCCCGGTTTCGTGCGGAGTGAACCCCGCCTCGTGGAGCCTTTGCACCCGTGACACGTGGGTCTTGCGTGAACCCAGGGCTCCGAGGTAGCGCACCTCAGAGCGGAGCGCCGCCTGCAACAGGGGGTCCTCATACCGTTCGACGTGGAGCAGCGATACCACGAACGTGCGCGAATCGAGAGGGACCGCCGCGACCAGGTCCTCCGGCCAGCCGCAGGACACCATGACCGCATCGGGATAGCGCTCGGGCAGGGCGTGCGCCGCCCGGGGGTCGCCCACGATCACCCGGAACCCGGCGCGGGCCGCCAACCGGCACAGCGCTTCGGCGATGGGCCCGGCGCCGAAGATGCGCAGGATCGGTGGCGGCACGATCACGTCGACAAACAGTTCGCGTCCGCCGACCGCCACGGTCCCGGCGACCTCGCGACTGATCTGCCCCACCACCGCCTCCACAGCCTCTTCGGTGAGCCCCCCGACAGGATCTCCCGCGAGAAGCCGGCCGCTGGCGTCGACGAGCCAGGGGGCCCCGGCGGAGTCGGCAGCGAGCACGGTTACGAGCGCCCCCCTGCCACCGCTCTCGGCGAGGGTGCGGGCGGCGGTGAGTACGTCGTTCACCACGGCTCGATCAGGACACGGATCGTCCCCCCGCACGACAGCCCGACCTCGAAGGCCTGGTCGTCGGTGATCCCATAGGTGACGAGGACGGGATCGCCACCGGCGAGCACGGCCTCGGCTCGGACGGTGACATCACCCTCGACACAGCCCGAACTCACCGAGCCCACCACCTCGCCGGCGGAGGACAGCAGCAGCCTCGAACCGGGCGGACGGGGTGTGGACCCGGTGGCAGACACGACCGTCGCCGACACGAC
>CAYYIA010000018.1:0-12826 GCA_964471875.1 uncultured Acidimicrobiia bacterium | reverse complement strand
GGAGCACCGTTTCGGGGTGTCGGTGCCCACCTTGCGCACCTGGGCTCGCAAGAAGGCGATCGATGCCGTGATGACCGAAGGCGACGCCGGGCGCCAGTGGATGGTCACCCCGGAGTCGGTGGCCCACCATCTCTCCCGCAGCCCGCGACCTGCACCGCGCCATGCAGAGGCCCCGGGCGTAGGTCCCACGGGGTCGCGGACGGCAACCGGCCCGATCGGGGATGGCACCGCGATGCTCGTCCCCCGCGACGCCTGGGATCGCCTCATGGATCAACTGGGAAACCTCCACGAGGCGGGGTTGCTGCTCGCCGAGGCTCGCGAGCGCGCCGCCAAGGCCGAGACCGAAGCCGGGTTCCTGCGTGAACGGCTTGCCGAACTGCGCGCCGAACGAGACCAACTGAGGGTCCGCGCCGTGCAGGACGCCACCGCAGCGGAGGCTCCTCGACGCCGGCGGTTCTTCGGGCGTCGCCGATGACCCCGCAGTGCTCCGTAACGGTGTCGGAACGCCGATGTGGGACCATCCCACCGTGAGTCCCGACCCGGCCGCCTCGGACATCCTCGCCATCAGCGGCCTCAGGTTCTCCTACGGAGACATCGTCGCCATCGACGGGGTCGACCTGGCGGTGCCCCCCGGTCGCATCGGCCTCGTCGGGGCCAACGGCGCCGGCAAGACGACCCTGCTCAAGATCCTGCTCGGGGTGCTCCCCGCGGCGGCGGGCACCATATCGGTGCTCGGTCACGACCTCAGCCGGGGTTCCATCGAGGTGCGCAGCCGGGTGGGGTGGATGCCCGAAGGTGAGTGCCTTCCCCCCGACCAGACTGCCGCCGACTTCCTCGGGTACGCCGCCGAACTCGGCGGACTGCCACGGCGCGCCGCACGCCAGCGCGCCAGCGACGTTCTCGGGCTCGTCGGACTCCACGAGGAGCGGTTCCGCTTCATCAGTGAGTTCTCCACGGGCATGAAGCAACGGGCCAAGCTCGCCCAAGCGATCGTGCACGATCCCGAGCTCGTATTGCTCGACGAGCCGACGGCGGGACTCGACCCCGAGGGCCGCGAGGAGATGCTCGACCTCGTCACCCGCCTCGAGGACTTCGGCATCAACGCGGTCATCTCCTCGCACGTGCTCACCGACATCGAGCGCACGTGCGACTGGGTGATCATGCTCGATGGTGGAAAGGTGCTCCGTTCGGGGCCCTTGTCCGAACTCTCCACGATGGACGAGGCCGAGCTCGAAGTGATCGGCGACCTCGAGGCCGTGGCCAGCGCAGCCCGCAGGCTTGGCGCCGAGGTGACGATCCATGGTCGATCGCTGGTCCTCACCCAGGCCGGCGGGGCCGCCTTCGATACCGCCCGCGATGCGGTGATCGCCGCCGACGCCGCCATCAGGCGCCTCGGCCCGCGCCGCACCACCCTCGAAGACGTGTTCCTCGAGGCAGGAGCCTCCGATGGCTGAAGGCGTCGTCTTCGATCTCGGATACCGCCCGCACGAGGGGGAACGCCTCGGGCGCTCGGGAGCCCGTCGCGCCCTCTACAAGGATGGACTCCGCCGGGTACTGGGGCTCCGGCGGAAGATGCGCCGCAAGGTCTTCCCCCTCGTGCTCATGGCGGTGTCGATCCTGCCGGCGCTCTTCTTCGTCGCCCTCTCGGTCGTGGCCGGCGAGTTCGATCAAACCGTCGACTTCTTCGGCCACCCGCAGTACTTCGATCTCACCGGATCGATGGCGCTGATCTTCATCGCCCTCGCCGCAGGCGAGTTGCTCATCCCCGATCGAGTTCACGGCACCCTCCAGGTCTACGCCTCACGACCGCTCACCACGGTCGACTACCTCATCGGGCGCGGCGCCGCGTTGGCCACCGTCGTGGTCTCGTTCCTCTGGCTCCCCCACCTGGTCCTGTTCCTCGGCCGGGCCTGGGTGTCGGCGGAGGGCTTCGGGTCGTACGTGACCTCGGAGGCTCCGGTGCTCCTCACCACGCTGGCGGCATCGGTCGTGTACTTCGCCGCGTTCGCCCCCCTCGCCTTTGCGGTTGCCAGTGTCTCGAAGCGGGCGGCCGTCGCCGCCGGAGTGTTCCTCGGTGTGATCACCATTTCCGGGCCGACGTCGGCATCACTCGTCGACGCCGGGTTCCCCTCGCTCGGGTTGTTCGCCTTTCAGCACCACCCCGGCTACGTGAAGGACTGGATCCTGGACAGCTCGACGCACTCGTGGATCCCGGAACGGGCCGGCTACGACCCGATCCTTTCGGTCGTCGTCATCGTCACGATCGCAGTGGCATCGTGGCTCGTCGTGCTCTTCCGGCAGCGGAGGATCACATGACCTCGGGTCCGGCGTTCTCCGCGGCGCCCACCATCGAGGTGACCGAGGTCTCCAAGTGGTTCGGACAGAAGGTGGCGGTGTCCGACCTGTCGTGCTCGTTCGGCCCCGGACTCACCGGTCTCCTCGGGCCCAACGGTGCGGGCAAGACGACGTTGTTGCGCATGCTCTGCGGCCTGCTCCGTCCCTCGGACGGCTCGGTGCGGGTCCTCGGCCACGATCCGCGAAGCGACCCGTCGGTCTACCGCCGACTCGCCTTGGTCCCCGAGGAAGACGCCGTGTACGGCATCCTCACCGCCCGCCAATTCGTGCGCTTCGCCGCCGATCTCACCGGGGTCTCACGCGATCGCGTGGCCGGAGCGATCGAAGCGGTGGATCTGGCCCAGGCGGCGGACCGACCCATCTCCGGATTCTCCAAGGGGATGCGCCAACGCGCCAAGGTGGCGGCGGCGCTGGTCACCGAACCCGAAGTCCTCATCCTCGACGAGCCGCTCAACGGCACCGACCCCGTACAGCGCGCCCACCTCATCTCGGTGTTCCGCCGCCTCGCCGCCGAGGGGCGAACCGTCATCGTGTCATCCCACGTCTTGAGCGAGGTCGAGCGCATGGCCGATCGAGTCCTGGCCGTGGTCGATGGCAGACTCGCCGCCGCCGGTGACGTCCCGTCGATTCGCCGGGCGATGGCCGACATCCCGTATCGGGTTCGCATCGACGTCGGCAGCACCCGCGGTGTCGCCGCCGCTCTCGTCGCCGAGGACATCGTCGGGTCGGTCGCCGTCGATGGTGGGCGGATCCATGTCGAAACCACCGATCTCGCCACCCTCGGTCGGCTCGTCCCCCGCATCGCCGAAGCGGCCGGAGCGCGCCTCACCGGATTCGAACCGGAGGACGAGTCGCTCGAGAGCGTGTTCCGCTACCTGGTGCACGGGCGATGACCGCATTCCTCGCCGTCGTCAAGGTCACCCTCCGCCAGTTGCTCGGCGGAAAGCGTCTGCTCGCCTTCGGCCTGCTGGCGCTCCTCCCCTCCGTGGTGATGTTCCTCTCCACCCGCACCGCCTCGGATCGTGCCGTCATCGAGCGATTCCACGACGCACCCCTCATGATCACGTTCCTGATCGTGCTCCCGGTGGTGTCGCTCATCTTCGGCGCCAGCGCCCTCGGCGACGAGCGTCGCGACGGCACCCTGTCGTTCCTCATCCTGCGACCGGTGCCGCGTTGGCTGATCGCCGCCGCCAAGCTCGGAGCGGCTTGGTTGGCCACCGCCGTCATCGTCGGCCCAGCAGCCGCTCTGGCGGCCGGTGTCGTCGGGATTCGGGCCGGGGACTGGTCGCTCCTGGCTCCCGCCGTCTTTGCTGCCTCGGTGTCGGCCCTCGCCTACGTGGCGGTCTTCCTCCTCCTCGGGTACTTCACCTCGCGTGCGGTGCTGCTCGGACTCGTCTACGTGTTCATCTGGGAGAACGGGATCACGTTCGCGGCGGCGTCTCTGGCCAATGTCTCCCTCTTTCGCATCGGCCTCAGCGCCTATGCCGGTTTGGTCCCGGAATCACAGCGCGTACTCGCCGAGGCACTGGGATCGGTGACTCCCGGCGCCGGGGGCGCCACGGCCAAGGCAATCGTCATCGCCATGGTGACCGTCGCGGCATGCGCCTCCCTCCTGCGCAAACGCGACCTTCTCTGACCCAGCGACGCCGCGGGTTCGGTAGCATCCACCCCAACAAAGGGGAGTGAAACATGGACCTGGACTTCCTCAAAGAAGTAGGCGAGTCGCTCAAGGGAACCAACATCGACTCGGTCGACGAGTTCGAGAAGGCATTGGTGGCACGGGTGAAGGCGCTGCGTCTTCGCGTCACCGATCTCGACATCCAGTACGACAAGGGCGTCGCCACCGTGATGGGCATGGTCGCGGATCAGAGCACCAAGGAGAAGGTGCTGCTCGCCGTCGGCAACGTGAAGGGCGTCGCCAAGGTGAAGGACAGCCTCGCCGTCGGCATGTCCGCCAAGGAACAAGCGGAGCTCCGCAAGGCCGCCGCCGCCCGGGCCGGCATGGCCTCCGGCCAGGCCAAGGTCGCTGCCGACAAGGCCGCGGAGAAGGCGCGCAAGGAGGCCAAGGCGAAGTTCGATCTCGAGATGCGCCGCGCCGCCTTCAAGCGTGAGTTCGCTGCCCGGAAGAAGGCCGCGGAAGCGGCCGGGACGATGCACACCGTCAAGAAGGGCGAATCACTCACCAAGATCGCCAAGAAGTACTACGGCGACGGCTCGAAGTGGAAGGTCATCTTCGAGGCGAACCAGCCGATGATCAAGAAGGCCGACCTGATCTACATCGGCCAGGTGATTCGCATCCCGAAGGCGTAGCACTTCGGCCTAGGCACTAGGCACTAGGCACTAGGCACTAGGCACTAGGCAGTAGGCACCAGACACCAAGCGAGAGCGCGGGCGGAGTCACCGCCCGCGCTTTCGTGTCACGGGCATCGGGCAACGGGTAACGGGTAACGGGCGACGCACCGGTTACCGTCCCACCGATGACCCCCCGCACGCCCCACGGGCTCTACCGGCGCATGGGGATCGCCGCCGTCATCGTTGCCGGCGGCGTGCTCGTATCGAGACTGCTCGGTCTGGTCCGCCAGGTGGTGTTTGCGTGGCTGCTCGGCGCCAGCGCCACCGGCGACGAGTACTTCGTGGCATTCCTCATCCCCGACCTCCTCAACTACCTCCTCGCCGGCGCGTACATGGCGATCACGCTCATCCCGCTGCTGACCCGGCGGATCGCCGCCGGGGACGAGGCAGATGCGCGCCGCGCCTTCTGGGCGGTGACCCGGCCACTCACCATCGGCATCACGGTCCTCGTCATCGTCGCCATGCCGTTCGTCGAGCCCCTATTGCGCCTTGTCGAGCCCGGCTTCACCGACGAGCAGGTGGCCAACGCCGCCCGCCTCACCCGCATCGTCCTCCCCGCGCAGATCTTCTTCGTCCTCGGCCAGTTGCTCACGGCGTGGCAGTTCGCCCGCGAGCGATTCGTGATCCCCTCGCTCGGGCCGATCGTCTACAACGTGTCGATCATCGTCGGCGGACTCATCGGTGGCCTGGGACGCGAAGCCCCGTCCGCCGACGGCTTTGCGTGGGGCGCCCTCGCCGGTGCGGTGCTCGGGATCTTCGCCCTCCAGGCGTGGGGAGCCTGGCGACACGGTCTTCGACTCCCCGGCGAGCGCATCCGCCGCCACCCGGCGCTCCGCCGATACCTCGCCCTGGCAGTGCCGCTCATGCTCGGTCAGTCGCTCGTCGTGTTCGACGAGCAGCTCGGACGGACTTTCGGGTCGCTCCACGCCGATGGCGGAGTGTCGTGGCTCACCTTCGGTCGCCAAACGATGCTCGTACCGGTCGGGGTCATCGCCCAAGCCGCCGGAGTCGCCGCGTATCCGTTCCTCGCCCGACTCGCCGCCGAGGGCAGACATGCCGAATTGGCCCGGGCGGTGGGAAGGGCAGTGCGCTACGTCATCGTCCTCAGTCTCGCCGCGGCGGCGGCTCTCATCGCACTGTCCGAACCCCTGGTGCGGCTGCTGTACGAGCGCGGCTCGTTCGACGCAGCCGACACCGCCGCCACGGCAGGCACGGTGGTGTTCTTCGCCATCGGCGTGCCGATGTGGGGGATCCAGCAGATCCTCGCTCGCGGCTTCTACGCCCGAGAGGAGATGTGGGCGCCCGTGGTCATCGGCACCCTGGCGACCGCCCTGGCGATCCCGATCTACTGGGCGTTCGATGAAGCGCTCGGGATCGACGGCCTGGCGCTTGCCTCGAGTGTCGCCATCACCCTGTACACCGGAGCGTTGGCCGTCATGTGGTACCGCCGGACCGGGTGGGCGGAGGCACGCCCCGTGGCGCACACGAGCGCAGGGGTTCTCCCCCTCGCCGCAGCCGGTGGACTCGCCGCGTATTGGCTCGCCTCGCGTATCGCCGATGGCCTTGGGAATGGCTGGGCGGTGGATGCTCTGGCGGTGGGTGCCGGCGGACTGGTCACCGCGGTCGTCGCCCTGGGCCTTCCTCGGGTACGGAGCGATCTCCGCCGACCCTGAACCCCCCAGGACGCGGAAAGGAGCGGCTCCAGAGCGCCGCTCCCTCCGGGGTCACCCCGATGATTCACCGCACGGCTAGGCGTTCGGTGAACGGATCCTAGGTCGTCGGCGAGGTGCCGGGCGACCCGGGATCGATCAGCTCTTCGTCTTCTGGAAGATCTCGGCGATCTCGGCGATCAGGGCGAGCAGTTCGTCGCCGACAGCCGGATCGACGGACTTCTTGGCGTCACCGGCCTTCTTGGCGGCTCTCCAGAACAGGTCGTGAAGGTGCGGGAACTTATCGACGTGCGGCGGCTTGAAGTAGTCCGTCCACAACACCCAGAGGTGATGCTTCACCAATTCGGCACGCTGCTCCTTGATGATGATGCAGCGCTGGCGGAAGACCTCGTCCGTCGAGTCCTGGTACTTCTGCATGATCGCCCGGACCGACTCCGCCTCGATGCGCGCCTGGGCCGGGTCGTATACCCCGCACATCAGGTCGCAATGGGCGTGAGCGACGTGCTTGGGTCTGAACATCTCCATCATCTCCTCGTCTCTTCGAGCGTGCACCGATCGGCTCGCAACACTCAGATGTCGGCCCGGGGTCGGACCGACATCACCTCGAACCCGCTATCTGTCGCAAGCGTCCGCGACGTCACCCTACACTCGCTCGCCCCGACACCGGAGACCCGAAACGCCGCGGTCGCGCCTCGGAGCCATCGCTCGACTCATCGGCGCTGCCGCCCGCTTCCGGCTGATTCGCTACGAGATCGCCGACCACAGCATGGAGCCCACCTTGCACCCCGGCGACTGGGCACTGGGAGTCCGCCGACCCGCCCGCATCGCCGCCGGCGACATCGTCGTCGCCGCTCATCCCGAGCGGCCCGGATTCGAGGTGGTCAAGCGCGTCAGGGACGTCGCCGCGTCGGGCTACCTCCTCGAGGGCGACCACGCCGATCACAGCACCGACAGCCGCCACTTCGGGCCGGTCTCCTCCGGTGCCGTCGTGGCCCGCCTCGTCGCCGTCTACCACCCCCGGCCGCGGCGGTTCCTGTGACCGCCGAGCCGCCCGCAGCTCCCCCTACGATCGCGTCGTGATCGCCCGCACCTTGCTGCGACTAGCCGGGCGGCGGCTCCCTCGGCTGGATGGGAGGGTCTCCGCGTCGGTGGGCGCTGCCGTCGAGATCCGCCGCGACCGATTCGGAGTGCCCAACATCGCCGCGGCCACCGACCGCGACGCCTGGTTCGGCCTCGGGTTCTGCCAGGGCCAGGACCGCGCTTTTCAGCTCGAGACCCGGGCACGAGTGGTCAGGGGCACGGTGGCCGCGCTCGTCGGTGCCGATGGGCTCGCCCTCGATCGCTTGTCGCGGCGCATCGGCTTCGCCGCCTACGGAGCCGCCGCCGTTGCGGCCATGGAGGCCACCGATCGCAGGAATCTCGAGGCCTTCGCCGCCGGAGTCAACGCCGGCATCGGCTCCGGCGGCGGCGCCCGCTCGCACGAGTTCCTCTTGTTGCGAGCACGACCGACGACCTTCACCGCCGGCGATGCCCTCGGATTCCTCGCGGTCCAGGCTTTCGCCCTTGCCTCGAACTGGGACGTCGAACTGGCCCGCCTCCGCATGCTCGCTCTCGACGGCCCTGAGGCGGTCGCCGGCCTCCACCCCTCGTACCCCGAACGCCATCCCGTCTCCGATCGTCCCGGCGCCCCCGCCCTTCGGGTGATCGATGCACTGGCAGAGGATCTCGCCGCAGCAGGTCACTTGTTCTCCGCCGGCGGTGGCTCGAACAATTGGGCGATCGCCGGAACCCGCACCCGGAGTGGCCGGCCGATCCTCGCCAATGATCCCCACCTGGCCCCGACGTTGCCTCCCCACTGGTACCTGGCCAGGATCTCCACACCCGAGTGGGAGCTGTGCGGGGCCGTCGTCCCGGCCACCCCGGTGTTCGGCGCCGGACACAACGGTCATGTCGCCTGGGGTGTGACGGCCGGGTTGATCGACGACACCGACCTGTTCGTCGAAACCGTCGAAGGCGATGCGGTTCGACGCGGCGGGCGGATGGTCGCCTGTGACGCCCGCACCGAGACCATCACGGTTCGCGGGGGTGCCGACGAGACGATCAGGATCGTGGTCACCGATCGCGGACCAATCGTCGGTCCCGCGTTCGACGGACCCTTCGGGGCACTCTCGCTCGCCGCGACCTGGTTGCGACCGGGACCCGGACTCGGGGCTGCGCTGCATCTCGGTCGCATCCGTTCCTTCGCCGATCTCCAGGCCCGGTTCCGGGAATGGCCGACCGTCGCCCTGAACGTCGCCTATGCCGGTCCCGATGGCATCGGATGGCAGCTGGTCGGAGAGGCTCCCGTGCGCGGCCGCGGCGGTGGCACCGTGCCGCAAGATGCCTCCGATCCCGCAACCGCATGGCGTCCGGAGCGCATCACGGCGGCGGAGTTGCCTGCGATCACCAACCCGGATTGCGGGTTCGTCGCCACGGCCAACAACCTTCCCTCGAGCGATCGCTATCTCGGAAGCGACTTCCTCGACGGGTACCGCGTCGCCCGGATCACCGAGCTGCTCGCCGGGCGCCGCGACTGGGACGTCGCCGCCGTGTTGCGGATGCAGCTCGACCAGCAGTCGCTGCCGTGGCGCGAGATGCGGACCCGGGTGCTGGCGGCCATCGAGGAGGACTCGTCCCCGGCGGCGGAGCTGCTGCGCTCCTGGGACGGCCGGGTCACCGCGGACTCCCCCGGAGCGGCGGTCTTCGAGGTGTTCGTGGCAGACCTGGCCCGTCGCATTGCCGAGCGACGCGCCCCCCGCTCGGCCCGGTACGCCCTCGGTACCGGCTTCACCCCACTGGTGCCAATGACCGGTCTGACGGTGCGGCGGTTCTCGCATCTCGTCGATCTCCTCGAGGCTCAGCCTTCGGGATGGTTCGACGAGGGCTGGAATGCGATCATCGCCGCGTCGGTGCGACACGCCGGAGCGGCCCTCACCGAACGAGCGGGCGCGGACACGGCGCACTGGGCCTGGGGAACGGTCCGACCGCTGCGCCTGCGACATCCCATGGGCAGTCGCCCCTCCCTGACGGGGATCTTCGACCTGGGGCCGTATCCCTACGGTGGCGATGCCAACACCCTCAACCCTGCTCCGGTGAATCCCGTCGCCCCCCTGGCCAATCCGGACTTCGCCATCGCCTCGCTGCGGTTCGCCGTCGAAGTGGGGGCATGGCAGCACGCCCGCTATGCCCTGCCCGGCGGTCAATCGGGCAACCCGTTCTCTCCGCACTACGCCGACCAGGTCGACCTGTGGCTGCGCGGCGATGGGCTCACGATCGCGGTCACGACTGCGGACGTCCGCCGCACCACCCGGCACACGCTGACCCTCACGCCGTCCGCCACCTGACGGGAATCCGTTTCGGGCTCGATGGAATTGGCGCCACCGCTCACTACCCTCGTCCCGGTCATGCGCCGCACCATCGCCCTCGTCGCGTCTCTCGTCGCCGCAGCGGCGTGCTCCGGCACCGCCGAGCCGACCACCACGACGACCGTGGCGACGACCACCACCACCTCGACCACCACGACGATGGCGACCACCACCACCACCTCGACCACCACGACGATGGCGACCACCACCACCATCGACGCATCGCTCGTCACCATCCTCCCCGAGGGGTTTCGGTCGCCGGTGAACGGCCTGTCCGCGGAGTTGGAGACCGATCTCGACCACCGGGCGGTAGCGGCGAAGATCGACAACCACCCCGACGCCCGACCGCAGTCGGGCCTCCAGGAAGCCGACGGCGTGATCGAGATCCTCGTCGAGGGAGGCTTCACACGGTTCATCGCGGTCTTCCACGACGGCGACTCGGAGTACCTCGGTCCAATCCGTTCGTTGCGCCCGACCGATTCGACCATCGTCCCCGCGATTCCGGCTCCGCTCGTGATCTCGGGAGGCCAACCCTGGGTGCAGAGTCTGGCCGTGTCGCGCGGCGTGAAGCTCATCGGAGAGAGCACCATCGGGCTGTTCCGCATCGGGACGCGCGCCGCACCCCACAATCTCTACGCCAACACCGCGTTGGTGCGCCAGACGGCCGACGCCCGCGGCTACTCGGACGCCGCTCCGATGTGGATCTACCGCCTGGGCGAATGGCGGATACCCGAGACCCCGGCCACCACGGTCACCCTGTCGTGGAGCGACTCGACGGTCGTCACCTGGAAGTACGAGAACGGCCGGTACACACGCTGGCACGGCACGACCCCGCACGAGTATGTGACGATCGACGGTGACCGCGGCCAGGTGACCGTCGATGTCCTCGTGATCCTCGCGGGTCGCGAGTACACCGCATTCCCGTCGGGAGAGGGCACGCCGGTCCCGGAGACGGGCACCACCGGGAGCGGCGCCGCCTGGGTGATCTCCCGTGGTGGCATGTGGACGGGTACGTGGGAGCGGAGCGGATTCACCGATCAGTTCCGGCTGCTCAACGCCGACGGCACCGAGGCGGTCGTGCCCCCCGGCATCCCGTGGGTGTCGGTCTTCCCCGACGATCGCCCCATCACGATCTCGTGACGATCGGACGGCTGTCGGCATCGACCCGGGCCGGGTCCTCGTCACACGACCGGATCTCGTTCGTGCTCGACGTCGTCCGAGCCGATCCACATAACGCCTTCACCGCCATCGATGAGGGCGCAGAGCATCGAGCCGCATCGATCGATGCGCTCGTCTCAGCCGGTGGCGATCCTGGACCGCTGGCAGGGGTCCCCGTCGCTGTCAAGGACATCATCGACCACGCCGGACGGGTGACGACCGCGGGATCGTCCTTCTACCGCCACACGCCGCAGCGCTCGGCGACAGTCATCGAGCGCCTCGAGCGAGCCGGAGCGGTGATCGTCGGCCGCACCGGCCTCCACGAGTTCGCCTTCGGCTTCTCGTCGGAGAACGAATGGTTCGGTGCCGTGCGCAATCCGTGGGACGTCACGACCTCGCCGGGCGGTTCGTCGGGGGGATCGGCGGCGGCGGTCTCAGCAGGGATCGTGCCCATCGCCATCGGCACCGACACCGGGGGGTCCGTTCGCGTGCCGGCGGCGATGTGCGGGTGCGTCGGGCTCAAGCCCAGCCACGGACGGGTTCCGCTCACGGGGGTGTTCCCGCTCGCCGCCTCACTCGACACCGTGGGGCCGATCGCCACCACGGTCGCGGACGCGGCTGCGGTGTACGCAGTCATCGCCGGCGACGACGACGCCGATCCGTGGTCGGAACCCAAGCCGGTGGCCGCCGTCGACGGCCCGGTCGATCTTCGAGCGCTGCGCGTCGGCGTGCCGCACCCGTGGGTGGATCGCCCTCTCGCCACGAGGATCGCCTCGGCGTTCCCCGGATTCCTCGCCACGCTCCGGGACGCCGGAGCCGAGGTGATGCCCATCGACAGCGCGATCCTCGATCCGACCGCGCTCCCGCGTGCCTCCTACGCCGAGGTGGCTGCGGTGCACCGAGCCTGGATGTCGGAGGACCCGACCCGATATGGCTCGGAGGTGCGGGAGCGACTGCTCCGCGACCTCGACCACGGCACCGACGCCGTGACGGCGGCCTGGGCTTGGCGTCATCGCCTGGTCGCCGAGTTCGACCGACTGTTCGCCCGGGTCGATCTCCTCGTCACCCCGACCACGGCGACCCTGCGCAAGGTGATCGGGGTCGATCTCGTCGATGCGGGTGCCGACCGGGAACCGTACCGACCGGCACTCTCGTGGTTCACCACCCTGGTCAATCAGGCGGGCCTCCCCGCCCTGGCCGTGCCCCTTGCAGGAACCGCCTCCTCGGGACGACCTCCGGTCTCGGTCCAGCTCATCGGTCCCCGCTTCGCCGAGCACCACCTCCTCGGCGTCGGGATCGCTCTCGAATCGGCCGGAATCGTCGGGTTCACCCCGCCCCGTGTGTGACCTCCGCCAGGACCCATACAATGGGGTCTTCGGAGGGCGGACCAAGCACATCGGCCTCGCCCAGCACCTGTGCCATCAGTCAACGCCTCGACCTGCAAGGAGTGACGGAGCGTGTCGGAAGCGCCCACCATCGACAACAGCGAGACCGAACAGGTCCATACCGTCGCCATCCGGTTCGCCGGAGACTCGGGCGATGGCATGCAGCTCGCCGGAGCCCGGTTCACCGATGCCTCCGCCATCTTCGGCAACGACCTCAGCACCTTCGCCAACTTCCCCGCCGAGATCCGCGCCCCTGCCGGCACGCTCCCCGGGGTGTCCTCGTTCCAGGTGCACATCGCGGATCGCGACATCCTCACCCCGGGCGACCAGCCCGACGTGCTCGTGGCGATGAACCCCGCTGCCCTGAAGGCCAACCTGATGGACCTTGCCCCCGCCGGGATCATCGTCATCAACACCGACGCCTTCGACGAGCGCAATCTCGCCCGCGCCGGGTACCCAACCAACCCGATCGAAGACGGATCCCTCGACGCGCCCGTCCCAG